>CAZPTF010000064.1:1243-13487 GCA_964589015.1 uncultured Anaerolineae bacterium | reverse complement strand
GATGGCAATCTTTGCCGCTGTACCGGGTACGTGAAGATTCTCGAGGGCGTGCAACTGGCCGCAGGGAGGATGAGGGGCAATGGCTGATTTTCAGAACATCGGCAAAGACATCCGGAAAATAGATGCCCTGTCTCTGGCAACAGGTGCGGCGTCGTTCACCGACGACTATCGCCTGAAAGATGCTCTGCAACTGGCCGTCCTCTATTCGCCCTACGCGCACGCGGAAATCGACGACATAGATACCGCAGCGGCACAAGCCATTCCGGGCGTGGTGGACATCCTGTGTTACAAGAACGTGCCCCGTGTGTGGCACACGACTGCCGGGCAGGGATACCCCGAGCCCTCTCCCTACGACACCGTCCTGTTCGACCATCGCGTCCGCTTCGTGGGCGACCGCGTTGCCCTGGTCGCAGCAGAATCGGAGAAAATCGCCCAAAGGGCCGTGCAGGCGCTCAAGGTGACTTACCGGCAACTGCCCACCCTGTTCGATCCGGAACTGGCGATGCGCGAAGGGGCTCCTATTCTCCACGATGACGGTGAACACGCCGCCATTCCCGTTCCGTATCATCCCGAGATCAACCTGGCTGCCGAAGTAGAGATCAGTTTTGGCGACCTGGAACAGGGGTTCGCGGCTGCTGATTTCGTCGAAAGCCATACCTACCAGACACCTTATGCCTCGCATTGCGCTATCGAACCGCACGCCGCCCTGGCCTATTTCGACGAAATGGGCCGGCTGGTCATCGTTACGACGACGCAAGTGCCTTTTCACGCGCGCCGCATCGTCAGCCGCGTCCTGGATTTGCCCACGGGCATGGTTCGGGTAATCAAGCCGCGGATTGGTGGAGGCTTTGGCGGAAAACAGGAGGTTATTCTCGAACCATTGGTTGCGCTGGTCGCCTGGCGCAACAAACGGGCTGCGCGCCTGGTCATGAGCCGCAAAGAAGTGTTCATCTCCGGGCGGACCCGGCACCCACAGAAGATCTGGTTCAAAGTAGGAGCCAGGAACAGCGGAGAGATCACTGCGCTGGACATGCGCGCCCTGATGAACACGGGCGCCTATGGGACACACGCATTGACCGTCCTGTCCAACACAGGTTCCAAGGTATTGCCGCTGTTCAACAAGATCGAAAACCTGCGTTTTCAGGGGAAGTCGGTCTACACGAACCTGCCGGTCGGCGGGGCTTATCGCGGTTATGGCGCCACGCAGGGATATTTCGGACTCAACCAACAGATCGACATGATCGCCCGGCGTACCGGCGAGGATATGGTCGAGTTCTGCAAGCAATGGCACATCAAGGAAGGTGAGACCTCCGGTGTGTTCGAGGCATTAGGCGAAGGCAAAGAAGGGGTCAGCCAGGTCATCCGTTCGTGCCGGCTGAGTGCATGTCTGGACAAAGGTGCGGAGGCGATCGGCTGGGCTGCAAAGCGGGACAAACGTATCCGGACCGGCAAAGATCGATTCCGCGGTGTCGGTCTGGCGATCTCCATGCAGGGGTCAGGCATACCGCGTATCGATATGGGCAGCGCGAGCATGAAGATGAACGAGGACGGTTCTTTCGGGCTGTATGTCGGCGCAACCGACATAGGCACCGGTTCGGATACGATTCTGGCGCAGATAGCGGCGGAAGTGCTGTCTATCCCGGTGGAGCATATCATGGTGCTCTCGTCGGATACCGATCTGACTCCGTTCGATGTCGGAGCCTACGCTTCGTCAACGACGTACATATCGGGCGAGGCGGTCAGGAAATGCGCCGAGCAGATCAAAGCGCAGATCCTGGCGGTGGCAACGGACATGTCAGGAGTGGACCAAGACGCCCTGGTGCTCGGCAGGGCCGAGGTCAGGACCATCGACGGCAGCAAAGCCGTATCCTACCAGGACATCGCGTGCTACTCACTCTATTCGCAGAACCAGTTCCAGATCCAGGCCGGTGCGTCGCATTTCGCGCAGGAATCACCGCCACCCTTCATCGCACAATTCGCTGAAGTCGAAGTGGATGTCCGAACCGGCAAGATAGATGTGATCAAATTCGTTTCGGCGGTAGATTGCGGACAACCGATCAATCCCAGGTTAGCGGAGGGCCAGGTCGAAGGAGCGGTCGTTAACGGTCTGAGCTATGCATTGTGGGAAGAATACCGCTTCAGCGCGCGAGGCACCATGCGCAATCCATCGTTCGGCGCTTACAAGATCTTCTCCGCCGCGGACATGCCCATCGTCGAGACCTATCTGATCGACTCGTATGAGGAAACGGGGCCATTCGGTGCCAAATCCGTCGGCGAAGTCGCGATCAACGGGCCTTTGCCGGCCATCGCAAATGCCGTTTTCGACGCGATCGGCGTCAGGTTGTACGAAGCGCCTTTCACGCCGGAGCGCGTCTTGAACGCCATCAGGGACCAGCACAAGCAGGCGCGTCATGGGACCGAGGCCTGACTCCCATGCGGGGAGACGGTGAACCCAGAAGAGAAGGCTGACAATGGCTGACAAACTGCTCATTAAGAACGGGCAGGTGGCTCTTCCCGGAGAAGAGGCTCTCAAACCGGTCGATATTGCGATAGCAGATGGCAAGATCGTCGCCATCGGGCAGAACCTGGACACGACCGGCGAGTTGCTCGCTGCCGGCGGGATGTGGGTCGTCCCAGGCGGCATTGACGCACACGTCCATTTCGATGACCCCGGCTACACCGACAGAGAAGATTTTACCGCCGGGAGCTCTGCAGCGGCATCCGGTGGCATCACCACCGTCATCGATATGCCCTGTACTTCCGTGCCGCCCGTGACGACCGTGGCCAACATGCGCGCCAAATTGGCCGCCATCGAAGGCAAGTCGATCGTCGATTTCGGACTGTACGGAGGCGTGTGCGCCCAGTCCTTTGCCGGAGACTGGGAAAAGGACATGGCGGAGCTCGCCGACTACGTGCTCGGGTTCAAGGCGTATCTCACCTCCGGCATGCTGACGTTCCAGCGACTCGACCACTATCAGCTGCAGCAGGTACTCAGAACCGCTACGCAGCTCGGGCTGCCCGTGTTGTTGCACGCAGAGGACTTCGATTATGTCGATACGGCAACGCGCGTTGCCCGCCAGAAAGGCAACAACCCCAGGGAGTATTACGAATCCCGCCCCGAAATCGCGGAGACACTCGCCGTCTCCAGTGCGCTGGAATTGGCCGAATCGGTTGGGGGTGATCTGCACATCGTCCACCTGGCGACAGGAGAAGCCGCAGCGCTGTTGCGCGGACGGCGGGCAACCGGTGAAACGGCTGCGCATTATCTGGAATTCACCGCAGAGGACTTCGAACGCATGGGCGCCGCCCTCAAGGTGGCGCCCGCGGTAAAACCGGCCGGCAATCGCGAGCTGTTGTGGGAACTGCTCGCTTGCGGCATCATCGACTTTGTCGCTTCGGATCATGCCCCCAGTCCGGAAGCCGAGAAGAACACCGGCTCGATCTGGACGGACTACGGCGGTATCCCGGGCGTGGGAACGACGTTCCCGTATCTGATTTCCGAAGGGTACATGAAAGGCCGGCTTAGCCTGAGACGCCTGATCGAGGTGACGTCAGTGGCTCCGGCGCAACGCTACGGTCTTTTCGCGAGAAAAGGGTCGATCTCCATCGGCAAGGATGCCGACCTCGTCCTCTTCGACCCCGAGAGTGAATGGGTGGTGGAAGGCCGCAAGTTCCTGTCGCACGGGAAGATTACGCCCTTCGAGGGAATGCGCTTCAGCGGCAAGATTGTGGCGACGCTATTGCGTGGACGCAAGATCTACGACAGCGCCACCGGTATCCAGGTGGCAAGCGGATATGGAAAATGGCTCGCGAGATTCCACACGTAAGCGGGATAGAGGGCTGCCGGTACGAACCGTCCGCCGTCTCGATCTCGTCTGTTTCAGCTACCCGCCCTGCGGGTAGCGGGCAGTTTATTGAAAGGAATCGCAGATGACCCAAATCGCTGTGCTCGCATTGGGTGGAAACTCGTTAATCAAAGACAAGGCGCACATGACGGTCCCCGATCAGTACGCGGCATGCGTCGAAACCAGCACACATATCGTCAACCTGTTGAAGTACGGTTTCAAGCTGGTCATCACGCATGGCAACGGTCCCCAGGTCGGGTTTATTCTGAGGCGCTCCGACCTGTCGCGCCATGAACTCCATCCGATTCCACTTGATTCCTGTGTGGCGGATACGCAGGGCGCCATCGGGTACAACATCCAGATGGCGTTGAGCAACGAGCTGAAACGGGCAGGCATGGCCGGTACAGTGGTCAGTCTGGTCACCCAGACGGTTGTCGATGCGCATGATCCCGCGTTCGCCAATCCGGCCAAGCCGGTAGGCGCGTTCATGAGCAAAGCTGTCGCGTTACAGCGCAGCAGAGAAGGGGGTTGGAGCGTCATGGAAGACGCGGGGCGAGGCTACCGGAGGGTTGTGCCTTCGCCTCTACCGCAGGAAATCGTCGAGATCGAGGCAATCCGCTCGCTGCTCGGCCAGAATGTGATCGTGGTCGCTGTGGGTGGCGGTGGGATCCCGGTGGTGAAAGACGCACAGGGGTACATCAAGGGAGTCGAGGCCGTCATCGACAAAGATCTGGCCTCCAGCCTGTTGGCACGTAATTTGCAGGCCGATCTGTTCATGATCTCGACCGCCGTGCCACAGGTCTATCTCAACTACAACAAACCCGAGCAGATATCCGTCGATAAAATGACGGTGGAAGCGGCGGAGCAATTCATGGAGGAAGGGCAGTTCTCGCGAGGCAGTATGTTGCCCAAGATCAGAGCCTGTGTCGATTTCGTGAAGGCAACCGGACACAGCGCAATTATCACCAATCCCGAAAACATCGAACAAGCATTGGCGGGAAAGTCCGGCACCATGTTGTGCTGCGGGTACTGATCCGATGAGAGATGGGATAGCCATGACTGAACACGAAACAGCGGCGAAGAGGATACCGCTCGTTATCGGCAACGGCGTCGTGACTGACGGGCTGGAGTTGTTCATCGCGCCGGGCGCCATCCGTATCGTCGATGGCCTGATCGAGCAGGTCGGCCCCACCGCACAGCTCCGTACCGACGATGCGTCGTTCGTCGATGTCGGGGGGAGGCTCATTCTTCCCGGGCTGTTGAACGCTCATCACCACCTCTATTCATCGTTCGCGCCCGGCATTTCGCCACTCGGCCCCACTGATACGTTCGTCCATATCCTGGAAAACCTGTGGTGGAGCCTGGATCTGGCTCTGGATGAGGAAACGATCTACTACTCCGCGCTGCTCGGTGTGATCGAGTCGGTTAAGCATGGCGTCACCATGATCTTCGACCATCATGCCTCGATGGGCTACGTCCACGGCAGCCTCGAGCTGGTAGCGCAGGCGTTCCGTCGCGCCGGAATCCAGGGTCTGCTATGCTTCGAGACCTCCGACCGCATGGGCCGCGAGCAGATAGAACGGCACATCGCCGAGAACCTGGACTTCGCCGCGCAGTCGGCCGGTTCGGACGTGTACGGGGTGTTCGGGTTGCACGCCAACCTCACGCTGTCCGACGAGACCCTGCAACGTATCAGCGACGCCAAGCCGGCAGATATGCCCATTCACGTACACTGTGGTGAGGACCGCGCGGACCTGCAATATTGCCGGGAGCGCGGCTACCAGGGACCGGTAGATCGCCTGCACCACTTCGGGCTCATGACACCCGACTCCATCCTGGCACACGCCATCCATTTGAGCGAACGGGACTACCAACTCATCGCCGACATTCGGCCTATCGTCGTCTCAAATCCGGAGTCTAACGCAAACAACCGGGTCGGCACGATGGACCGCAGCCGCATCACGCATTATCTGCTTGGAACTGACGGCATGAGCCCAGACATGGTGGGAACGCTCCGCTCCCACTTCCTCTTGGGACACACAGTTCCCTTCGATGAGCTGCAGCGGGTCTTTTTTGCAGACCGTTATCGGATCCAACGGCACTTCTTCCCGAGTACCGGTGGGTTCAGCAAGGGCATGCGTGCCGACATCGCCGTACCGGACTACGTACCCATCGCACCGCTCGAACAAAGCAACGTGCTCGGCCACATCCTGTTCGGCGCGCGGTCCGGACACGTGTATTTGACGATTGCTGACGGCAAGATACTGTATCACAATGGCAATCTGACGTTTGTGGATGAGCAGAAAACACTTGAACAGGCCACACAGATCGCCAGGCAGTTGCATCAGACGTATCACAGGATTGGGCCGTTCAGTCACGACCCTGCTGGAGGAGGCTGATATCTCATGTCACGATTAGCGGTCAACGTTAATGGAATCCAATTCAGCAATCCCGTGATGCCTGCCGCCGGACCGAATGTCCGGACCGGGGAGCTGATGCTCAAAGCGGTGGAAGGCGGCGCGGGAGCCGTCGTGTCCAAGACGATGTCTATCGTTCCCGCCGCAGACCCCAGGCCGACGATCCGTGGGACCTCGAATAGAGGGCTGATGAACTGCGAGACATGGTCCGAGATGCCAGCGGAGGAGCTCCTCGCCGAATGCCGGAAAGTCAAGACCGCTGGCGTGCCGTTGATCGTGTCCATAGGTTACAAACCGGAAGAGGTCAGCAAGCTGGGTCCGTGGATCGAACGCGAGCTGGCGCCAGCCGCCATCGAATTCTCCACGCATTACGTGGGCCGGTCCGTAGAACCATTACTGGAGGTCGCACAGGCGTTGCGCGACAGCGTCAGCGTGCCGATCTGGATGAAGGTATCACCCAACTTCCCCGATATCGAGGCACTGGCGCAGGCCGTCGCACCCGTAGTCGATGGGTTCGTGGCCATCAACTCGTACGGTCCGGTCATCGATTTTGACGTCGAGAGCGGTGCGCCGATCCTTGGCTCGGATTACGGACAGGGTTGGATGTCCGGACCGCCCATTCTGCCGATCGCGTTGCGCGTGGTCTACCAGCTCACTTCGATCCAGGACAAACCGGTCATCGGGGTAGGCGGAATCGAAAAGGGGATCGACGCCATCAAATTCTTCATGGTAGGCGCTTCGGCTGTGCAGGTGTGTTCAGCGGCGGTCAAGAACGGACATCACGTTTATGGTAAAATCGCCCAGGAAATGGACGAGTGGCTGGAGAAACACGATTACAATTCCATCAATGACATCAAAGGGCTGTACAAAACCCGGCTCAAAGAGCGTCAGCGGTATGAAGCGGTCCCGGTGATGTCTGTGGACGAGGATGCCTGCACAGGGTGCAAGGCGTGCCTTTCTCGTTGCGTACAACACGCACTTTACTTCGATGCCGAGAAAAACATCGCACGAGTGCTGGCAGAACATTGCATCGGCTGCGGTTTTTGCCAGGACTACTGTAAATTCAATGCCATGACGCTGAGCCAACGCTAAGCGAGCAAGACCACACATCACGCCTGAAACGAACAGGCTTGACGATACTCCCAATGGAAGAAGACTGGATATGAACACGACCGAACAAATCAAAGAAAAAGCAGCAGAATACAGAGACTACACCGCAGAGAATCTATCGCGGATCGTTCAGATCCCTTCCCTGAGCGGGGAAGAGGAGGCAGTCATCGCGCGGCTGAAGACGATGTTGGAGGAAGCCGGCTTCGATGACGTGCGCATCGATGGGCTGGGCAATCTGATCGGCAGGGTCGGGTATGGACCGAAGACGCTGGCGATCGACGCGCATATCGACACAGTGGATACGGGCGATCTAGCGCAGTGGGAAACCGCTCCCTTCTCCGGTCTGGTCCGCGATGGTCTCGTTCTGGGCAGAGGGACCGTAGATCAAAAGGGCGGCGCAGCGTCCATGATAACCGGCGGGCGCATCCTCAAAGAGATGGGATACGACGGAGAGTACAGTGTCTATTTTACGTTCACGATCATGGAAGAGGACTGCGACGGCCTGTGCTGGAAATACCTGATCGAAGCGGAGAAATTGGTTCCCGATTGTGTGGTCATCACCGAACCAACCAATCTGGGTCTGTACAGAGGGCATCGCGGCAGAATGGAGATGGAGGTCCATTTCAGCGGGCGCAGTGCGCACGGTTCCGCCCCCGAGCGTGGGGACAATGCGATCTACAAGAGTTGCCGTGCGGGACTCGCCATCGAAGCGCTCCACCAGCGACTCAAGACCGATCCTTTTCTGGGCAAGGGCAGCATCGCCGTCACGTACATCGCTTCCCAATCCCCTTCGCTGTGCGCCATCCCGGACGGATGCATGATGCACCTCGACAGACGGCTGACCTGGGGAGAGACATTGGAGAGTGCCGTGCAGGAGGTCACTGCCGCCATTGGGGAGGACGCCAGGGTAATCGTGCCACTCTACGACCGGCCCAGCTACCGGGGGACAGTGTTCGCTCAAGACAAGTACTTCCCGACGTGGAAGCTCGCTGAAGACCACCCATTCGTACGGGCCGGTGCGAAGACAGCAGCGCTCGTCCTGGACGAGGCACCACGGGTGGACAAGTGGGTGTTCTCGACCAATGCGGTCGCCATCTGCGGACGGCACGGCATCCCATGCATCGGATTCGGTCCCGGCAATGAGGTCTTGGCGCACGCACCGAACGAGCACATCCCCGTCGATCACCTGCAGCAGGCATCGGCCTTCTATGCACTGCTGCCGTTCGTACTCGAACAACCGCGATAATTCCGTCACGTAGGCAAAGGAGAGTGGAGAACATCATGTCGAAAGACTTGACGAGTTTGGAAGGAAAGCTGGTATTCGTCACAGGCGCAGGGGTAGGTATTGGCAAAGGGGTCGGTTTAGAGTTAGCCCGCCGTGGCGCGGACGTCGTATTGCAGTACGCCAGCAGCGCGGAAGGCGCGATGGAGGCAGTCGAAGAGATCACCGGTATGGGACGGCGTGCGACTGCCATCCAGGGAGACCTTTCGCAGGTGTCCGAATGCCGCCGCGTGGTAGACGAAGCAGCGCGATTTTTGGGCGGACTCGACGCGCTGGTCTGCAATGCCGGCGTGACAATGATCGTAGACTTCCTGGACGTCACGGAAGAGCAGTTCTCACGCATCTACAACATCAACATCCGCGGGCAGTATTTCTGTGCCCAGCAAGCAGTGCCGCATATCGTCAAACGCGGAGAGGCCTTCAAGCAACAATACCCGGATGAAACCTGGCGTGGCGGGAGCATCGTCAATATGTCCTCGGTGCAGGCTTTCGGTGGGGTTCCCGGACACACCGTCTATGCCGGAACAAAAGGGGCCATCATCTCGTTCAGCCAGGCGCTGATGGTCGATTTGTTACCCCACCGCATTCGGGTCAATGTCGTCGCACCCGGCGCCATTGAGGTTCCTCGGTACTGGAACATCATCCCGAACTACAGCCGTGAGGTGGGCAGCCGCATGTCGCCCTGGGGACGTGTCGGCTTTCCGGAGGACGTTGGGTACACGGTCGCATTCCTGGTCTCGGACGCCGCCGAGTTCATCAACGGGCAGGTGATCCGTATAGACGGTGGCTCGACTGCTAGGCTCAACACCGGCACCAGCTACGAATCCACCGAAGGCTGAGTGCTGCGGAGGCTGCCAATTTCGGGTCTCTAAGACTTGGGAGACCTGTCGAATGTAATCGAATTTCGACGAAAGCCTAACAAACGAGCAACGAACTCATTCTGCATATTTGCTTGCGAAAAGGAGTGGAAATAAAAATGAAAGAAGTGCTGCGAGGACGCCATCTCATCACTTTTGACAACTGGACCCGGCAAGAGATCGATACCGTTTTGGATGTCACTGCCCACCTCAAACTTCGATACGCTATGGGCGAAGTGACCAATTTTCTGGTGAACCGCACGCTGTTCATGATCTTCTTCGAGCAGTCCACGCGGACGCGAAACTCGATGGAAGCAGCGATGACTCAGCTCGGCGGGCACGCGCACGACCTCACCGAAGACAAGATGCAGCTCTCGCATGGCGAGTCCGCCAGGGACACGGCGAAAGTTCTGTCCCGTATGGGCGAAGCCATCGCCATCCGAAATTGCTTCTACAACATCGGGAACAAATACCTGAACATGATTGCGGAAAACGCGGATGTCCCCTTGATTTCCATGCAGGACGATGTCTATCACCCGCTCCAGGCCATTGCAGACCTGATGACTATCCAGGAATACTACGGCAAAAACCTGCAAGGGCTCAAAGTCGCCATTTCGTGGGCCTACGCGACCAGCCATGCCAAACCGTTGTCCGTGCCCCAATCGCAGGTATTGCTCTTCCCACGTTACGGCATGGACGTCGTTGTCGCGCACCCGGAGGAGTTCCCGTTGCAGAGAGACATCGTCAGCAAAGCCCAGAAGAACGCGGATGGAAACGGTGGCAGATTGACCTTCACCAACGACATGGACGAGGCGATCCGCGATGCGGATATCGTCATCCCCAAAAACTGGGGAGGGTTCGGCTTCTTCGACGAATACGTGGACGACGAAGCGCACCGGGCGGAGATGAAGGCCAATCTGGAAAAACACAAAGATTGGATCTGTGATGAGCGGCGCTTCTCGTTGGCACAACCCGACGCCAAAATCATGCATGCCCTGCCGGCAGACCGGGGCAAAGAGGTCACCGATGCCGTATTGGACAGCCCGAACTCCATCATCTACGACGAAGCGGCGAATCGCCTGCATACGGCAAAGGCGCTGCTGGTGCTCCTGATGGGAGGGCACACTTGCTAGAGTTCGCTTACGCCTGCAGCGAATGCGGTCGAGCATACCCGCTCACACCGCGATTCATGGTCTGTCCACACTGCGCCCAGGCGCAGGAACACGACCGGCCGCTACGCGGCGTTCTGGAAGTCACACTGCGCGGGAAAATCGGCGCCACCTGGGATACGTACGATCTGTTGCCAGTCGACAGAGCGTACTTTCCCCCTGTTCCGGTGGGTGGCACGCCGCTGTGGGAACCAGAGAGACTTCGCAAGACAACCGGCTTTGGCCAGCTGTTCATCAAGGATGACTCCCTGAATCCGACTGCGTCCCTGAAAGACAGGGCCTCTTTTCTAGTCGCAGCTTTCGCGCGCGAACAGCACATTTCGGACATCGTGGTCGCCTCGACCGGCAATGCCGCCTCTTCGATGGCGGGTATCGGTGCTGCAGCGGGCCTGGACATCACCATCTTCGTGCCGCAAAGCGCTCCCAGAGCCAAACTGATCCAGTCGTTGCAATACGGGGCGCGGGTGATCACGGTCGCTGGCAACTACGACCGGGCATACGAACTCTCGCTGGAATACTCGCAACACCACGGCGGGTTGTCCAGGAATACCGCCTACAATCCGTTAACCATCGA
This sequence comes from uncultured Anaerolineae bacterium, assembly GCA_964589015.1. Lineage (GTDB taxonomy): Bacteria > Chloroflexota > Anaerolineae > DAOTYC01 > DAOTYC01 > CAZPTF01. The sequence goes on along the minus strand of CAZPTF010000064.1, from coordinate 2,233 downwards.
AGGGAAGAAGACTGCGGCGCTCGAGATCTGTAAGCAGCTTGGGTGCGCCCCCGATTACGTATTCATCCCGGTTGGGGATGGTGTGATTTTGTCCGGCGTCTACAAAGGATTCCGAGATCTGCTCCAACTGGGGGTAATCTCGCGTGTTCCGACCGTGTATGCCGTACAGGCGGAAGGCAGTGCTGCCATCACGCGCGCGTTCCGTGAGGGCGACTTCGGTGCACCGAGCGACGCCCGGACGATCGCGGATTCCATCGCCGTGGACGTCCCACGCAACGGATATCATGCGCTGCAGCAGCTTCGGACGTATGGAGGGCGCTGCGTGACCGTTTCAGACGAGGCGATCCTCGAGGCGCAACACCGGCTGGCCGCTTCGACCGGCCTTTTTGCGGAACCGGCAGCGGCAACGTCGTTCGCCGGTCTGCTGGCAAGTCAGGACGAAGTGCCCAGGGATGCCACGATCGTCTTGTTGGTCACCGGAAACGGCCTCAAGGACATCGACGCTGCAATGCGGAAGGTGGCCTTACCGGAACGCGCCATCAGCGCAATCGCCGAGATTGGCGGTAAGCAGAGGAAGTGAGGAGAGGGTCATGAGAATTCTACGGTTGGACGTGAGAGGATTCCGCTCTCTGCACGATGTATCCTGGTCCCCAGGCGCTCTTAACGTTATCATCGGCCCCAATGGCAGTGGGAAGTCGAACATTCTCAGGACGATTGAGATGCTTTCTGCTTCCGCCAGGGGCGAACTTAACAAGCAAATTCAGCTCGAGGGAGGAATGGGATCGCTCGTCTGGGATGGACGCGCCGACTCAATCTCTTTCACGCTGAGAACTTTGCCAATCGACTCGACCCGCGATGCTGCGCGGGACAGCGTCACGTATTGCCTTGAACTGACGCCCTTTGGGAGCACTTACCAAATCGAACACGAGTTGCTGGGGAACTATTTCCGGGTGGAGTCCGGCGAGAAAAAAGAGCCGTTCAAGTTCCTCG
>CAZPTF010000064.1:0-1143 GCA_964589015.1 uncultured Anaerolineae bacterium | reverse complement strand
GGGAACTATTTCCGGGTGGAGTCCGGCGAGAAAAAAGAGCCGTTCAAGTTCCTCGAACGAACTGTTCGGAACGCAGTGGTGTACGATGAAGGCGAGCGGGGGTTTTCGGCTCTCGATGAATTTGTGTCACCCGATGAGACTCTGTTGTCGATGGCAGCCGGCCCCTTTGCGCACAACCGGTTGGTGTCGACGTATCAGAAAGACTTGGCTAGCTGGCGGGTCTATCAAGATTTCCAGACTCACCGAGAATCGGCCATCAGACAGCCACCTTTCGCGAGCCTGGACACCTCCGTGGCGTCGGATGGGCATAACCTGGTTTCGGTTCTCCACACCCTCTATGCCGATAGAGACTTCGAGAAAGACCTCAATACCGCCATGCAGGCCGCTTTTGGCGACGATTTCGAGAAGCTAATCTTTCCACCGGCTGCCGATCAGCGGATCCAGTTGCGCATTCGCTGGAAAAGTCTCGAACGAGAACAGACCGCAGCGGAGCTTTCCGATGGCACGCTCAGGTTTCTCCTACTGATCACCGTCTTGGCGAATCCCAATCCCCCATCGGTCATCGCGATCGATGAACCGGCAATCGGGCTTCACCCTTCCATGTTGCCTATCGTGGCCGAATATGCTGTGGAAGCGTCCAACCGTAGCCAGATCATTTTCACAACGCATTCAGCGGATTTCCTGGACGCCTTTGGAGCGTCATCGCCGACCACAACTGTCGCCAGATGGGTCGAAGGGAAGACCCAATTGCGGGTCCTTTCCGGTGAATCGTTGCGGTATTGGCTGAAAGAATACACGTTGGGCAACATTTATCGCAGCGGTGAACTGGAGGACATGGAATGAAGTTTGTCCTGTTTGTCGAAGGCCACACGGAAAGGAAGGCAGTTCCGGAATTTCTCAGCCGGTGCCTGAATTCGAGACTGCATGAGAGGATAGGAGTGAAGACAGTGCGCTACAACGGGTGGGCGGATCTGCTCAAAGACTTGCCCAACAGGGCCGAGATGTACCTGAAGGATCCCACTCAACCGGACATCGTCGCTGTCATTGCCTTGCTGGACCTCTATCTTCCGAACCCAAACGAAAGAGAGGTGTTCGAAAAGCGCCGCGAACAAGCGGTCGACGAACTCCGTGACTGGGTGGGCT
>CAZPTF010000063.1:0-15618 GCA_964589015.1 uncultured Anaerolineae bacterium | reverse complement strand
CGGAGCGGTTGGCCGCTATGAAGTGCAGGCCACCGTGGACAAAAACGAAACGGCTGTCAATGATCCCGTCACACTCAGCGTTACCGTACGCGGGTTCGGCAATATCTCGTCCCTGCCGGCGCCCGTTTGGCCCGAATTGGAGAACGTCCGGACGTACGACGGAGAGACCCAGACCAACGTCGCAACCGCGAACTACACGGTGCAGGGCGAGCGCCGGTTCGACCGGCTGATTGTACCCAAACAGCCCGGCGATCTGGTTATCCCACCCATCCGTTACGCCTATTTCGATCCGGAGACGCAGCGATACCAGATCGCAGAGACTACCGCGATGAACGTTTCGGTCATACCGGGCACGACGCAAGAGCCAACGGGAATAACTTTGCCCAGCGACAGGCAGAACCTGTCCGTCGTCGGGTACGACATCCGTCACATCAAACCGGCTCCATCTGCCTTGTCGAGTCAGGGTATGCCGTTGTACCGGAGTACACCGTTCTGGATCACCTGGGTTTTACCGCCGCTGCTGATTGGCTGTGCGCTGGCCCTGCAGCACTCACGCAGACGGTTGCGGGATGACATCGCGTATGCCCGCAGCCGGCGCTCGCGCAAGGCAGCGCACAGCCGGCTCCGCCGCGCGAACAAATTGCTGCACAATGGCGAGACCGATGCCTTCTACGCGGAAGTGAGCCACGCACTGCGACACTATCTCGGGGACAAGCTAAACGTTGCCGCAGCCGGCCTGACGCTGCACGACATCCGCCGCGCGCTCGGGACGCACGGAGCCAGCGCGGAGCTCATCGCCCAGGTCGTCGCGTGCTGCGAAGCCGGAGACATGGGGCGCTTCGCACCCGGAGCGGGCACGCCGGAGGACATGGCCCGGCTGCTTGCAGCGACCGAGAACGCGATTGCACAACTGGAGGGTATTCGATGGAACGGAAAATAAGGAAGCTGTGGTGGGTACCGATCGTCACGGTCTGCGCCGCCGTGATCTTGCTGTCACCGCTGCTGATCGCACAGGCACAATCGGAGGCCTGGGCCGCGGTGATGGCGCAAGGCAACCAACGCTACGAAGCCGGCGATTATGCCGGAGCGATCGCGAAGTACCGGATGATCGTCGACAGCGGAGTGGAAAACGGTCAGCTCGACTATAACCTGGGGAACGCTTACTTCAAGAGTGGAGAACTCGGTGAGGCCATCTTGCACTACGAACGCGCGCACCAGTTGCTCCCCCGCGATAAAGATGTGACAGCAAATTTGCAGTTCGCCCGCTCCCAGCTCATCGACCAGGTGGACCTGCCGGAAGAGCCAGCCATCGTGCGCTGGGTCGAGGGCATCCACAACCTGGCGACGCTGAACGAGACGTTGTGGTGGGCATGGGCTATCTACTGGATCCTTACCGCGCTGGCATTACTGGCCATCTTCGTCCGGCGCGCACGTCACGGGGCGGCCTATGCGTTGGCTGCGTTTGGAGCCATCTTCGTGCTGAGCCTGGTCTCGCTCGGGGTGAAGATCCACCATGCCGGCATAGTCCAGGCGATCGTGACCGCAGCGGAAGCGAACGTGTACAGCGGGCCCGGCGAGGACTACTTGCTCCAGTTCACGGTACACGAGGGTGTTAAATTCGACGTAGAAGGAGAGCGTCAGGGATGGTACCGCGTCCGTCTCAGTGGCGACCTGGAGGGATGGGCCCCGAAAGATACGCTTGAAGTGATCTGAGGTGCGGCCGCGGCGGGTTCTCTTCTCGGGGCAGATCTCCGTTCAGGGGCCGGACCTGCCGGAATCCTCCGCGACGCGGCTCCCGGCCTTTTGCCAGCAATCTCGTAGATTGGACCAGGTAGTACCGCATGCCAGAACATGCCTGGTGACACGAAAGTGCACACGAGACATGAGCCCCTCAGCCGGCACACCTGAACGAGTGCCTGTCATTGGTGTAATCGAAAAAGCGACCTCCGGAAGTCCTGTCCGGAGGTCTGCAATCCTACGATTTTCTTGTCCGAAACTGCTGATACACTAAATCAATCACCGGCTTCGGCGATGGACTTGCTCATGACCTTTCTCTGCTCTGCCACCGGTTGCGTCAGCAACGATACCACAGCCAGCGTCGCAAAACTGAGCGGGATGGAGAAGATGGCCGGCATGGTCAGCGGGATGGGGGCCTGAGACGGAAGCAGCCCATAACGTGTGAACATATCGGGCGAGAGCAGAATGAGCCCGACGGACGAGACGATGCCGACGAGGATCGAGGCAACGATGCCTTGCGCGGTGGTTTTCTTCCAGAAGAGTAGCATGATGATCGCCGGTAGATTCGCGGAAGCTGCCACAGCGAACGCCCACCCGACGAGGAAGGACACGTTCATTCCCTCGAACCCGTTGCCGAGGAAGATGGCAACGACACCGATGACGATCGCCGCAATGCGCCCGGACCACACCTTGCCGCTTTCGGACATCTTGATGCCCATGACCGAACCAATCACGTCGTGCGCGACGGCCCCGGTCGAGGCGACGATCAGACCGGCGACCGTACCCAGCACCGTGGCGAAAGCGATCGCCGAGATCACCGCGAACAACAATGTCCCGAACGAATGGGCCAGCAGCGGGGCCGACATATTATCGTTCAGCAGGTTCACTACGCCATTGGTCATGGCACCCAGCCCCATGAACAGCGTAAGGACATAGAAAAAGCCGATTCCGGCGATAGCGACGATGGTGGACTTTCGCGCCGCCGCCGGGCTGGAGACTGTGTAGTAACGGATCAAGATGTGTGGTAATGCGGCTGTCCCGGCGAACAGGGCGAGCATCAGCGAGATGAAGTCCAACCGCTGTAGCGGGCTGGCACCGTCGAGCTTATACTTCAAGCCCGGCCTCATCACCTTCTCGCCCGGTGTCGGTTTCTGGTAGTAGACTGTGACGCGATTCTCGCCATCGTTCACGAACGCCGTCCCCCACAGCACCACCGTGCTCTCACGAATGATCGAGAGGAACTGGAATGGACCGATGGGACCGGTGGACTCGACCGATTTGCCGTCTTTAATGATCTCCTTCAGATGCCCGACCAGCGGGAAGCGGTGTTCGTCGGCAGGTCCGCCGTTGAAGAGCTCGGTCCCGTCCGGCAGTTTCGTGTAAGTAAGCGCCTCGTCCAACATCACGGAACCCTCTTCAGATTTGGTGACTTTGAAGACCGTTTGGTGTCCACCGGCAGTGTCCGTGAGGTTCACGAACCCGGCCTGTCCGTACGGGTCCTCGGCCCAATCCTGCGGGACGGTGTATGCCGGGTCCGACACTTCGAGGGAACCATCCGCTGCAATCGTCGCCGGAATACTTTTGAAGGCATAACCCTGACCACCATTGTGACCGGGATCGGTGGAAAGTCCCCGGCCCAACACCGCAATCACCAGGACCACCGAGAACAGGATCAGGAGTCCTCCCTTGATGAACTGTACGTAGGTGGTGGAAGCCATACCCGCGGTGGCGACGATGATAATCACAATCGCGCCGACCATCACCACACCGGCGGTATAGGAAAGCCCGAGCAGCGGCGTGACGAGCGTGCCGGCTCCCACCATTTGCGGAATCAAGTAGAAAATGGAGACCACCAGGGTGCTGATCGCAGCCATAAGGCGGACGGCCTTGGAGTTGAACTTGGCATCCAGCGCGTCAGAGAAGGTGTACTTGCCGAGACGTTTGATCGGTTCGGCCACAACGAACAGGGCCACGATCCAGCCTGCCAGGTAACCGATGGAATAGAGGAAGCCGTCGTATCCGAACATGGCAATCATGCCGCAGATACCCAGGAATGACGCGGCAGATAGATAATCACCGGCGAAGGCGATCCCGTTCACGGCCCAATGGATACGCCCTCCGGCGGCATAATAGCCCGATTCGGATCTGGTCTTCCGTCCGAAGTAGAAGGAAAGTCCCAGGACGATACCGACGAAGAACACAAAAACGACGACGGCCAATGGAGAGTAGACGTAGCTCACGATCGCTCCTCCTCGTCAGTAGAGTTCGTTCCGTTCATGCTGTCCTCGGCCCCCGTACTGATTGCGTTATAGATCAGGGCCAGGATCAGGGCGAAAATGATGAGACCAAACCCGTAAATCACAGCCAGGTTCTGTCCCAAAATCACTGTTTCCATCGAGTGCGGGTCGATCGTCGTGACGATCACAAACGCGGCATACACAAGGGCATAGACAACAAACATCAGGATGCCAAGACGGGTCTTCTTTGCGGCTGCCTTATCCTGGCCCCAATCGGTAGCGGGTCCGTGTGACATGAATTTTCGTCCTTTCCTTCGTCAAATTGTGTGATGGATTTTTAGCTATCGTGCCGCCTGTTCAGTTGTGCGCTGGCTGAAAACAACAAAACTCGCCGATTAAGCATACTTAACCTGCGAGTCACATGCTGAGCCCAGAGCGCAAGTTCTCACGATCACCTCCCTTATCTCTGATTCATTCTGTCTCCCCCACATGGCGCCGGCCTGCGGCACATCGGTCCGCCTGTTATGACAACGACAACCTTAAAGGAGAGGGCCGGGTTTCGTTCTGACCAACGCAGACAAAACACCCATTCCAGGCAGAAGCATTTACAACTAGTAACAACACACCGGCAGCGAATTGGTTACGGAATATCGACGGTTTTCTGGAAACCAACGAGTCGGAGAGGGACGCTGAGTGAGGTTACCGAGCCAGGTAGGGACTTCTATGGGATATTGCCCGAAGAGAGGTTTTTTGACAAAGCCAGGCTTATGGCTATAATACAAGAGTCAATGTCCGGCAGAGACACACATGACTACCACAGGGGGAGTTTGGGTCTTGAAAACCTATTTCTACTTTATTCAGATCATTATCTCGTTGTCACTGATTGCCATCATTCTCCTGCAATCAAAGGGGGCTGGTGGATTGGGCGGTATTTTCGGTGGCAGCGATGGAGCGGTGTACAAAAGCCGCCGGGGCTTTGAGCGAACGCTCTACCAGGTGACGATAGGTCTGGTTGTTGCTTTTTTCTTAGTGTCGTTGCTTACCGTAATTGTCGCCGGATAACGTGACTGCTCATATTCGTTGGCAAGCCCTCCTAATTTTCATTTGCATCATGCTGTTGATCGTCCTGGTCGTGTACCTGGGGTTCAACTTCACCACGGTTGTCGTCCCGGACCATGGCGGAACCTATATGGAGGGCTTGATTGGCGTTCCCCAGTATGTCAACCCTGTTCTCTGCCAATACAATCGCGTCGATCAAGATCTGGTGGGGCTCATCTTCAATGGGTTAACCAAGGTCAACGATCAAGGTGAGATCGTCGGGGATCTGGCGGAAGATTTCGCGATTTCGGAAGACGGTCTGACTTATACGTTCTATCTGCGCGACGGTGTGCGCTGGCACGATGGCGAGCCATTCACAGCGGACGATGTCGTGTTCACCGTCAGCGCCATTCAGGATCCCGATTTCCAGGGCGTTCCGTATCTGGCCGAGCTTTGGAAGGATGTCGCTGTCCACAAGATCGACGATCAGACCGTGGAACTTACCCTGGCAGAACCGTTCACCCCGTTCATCGACTACACGACGATCGGCATTTTGCCCAGGCACCTCCTCGAAGATGTACCCGCAGCCGAGCTGCCACAGGAGCCGTTCAATCTGCATCCGGTCGGCACCGGGCCATTTGCAGTAGAGAGGGTAACCGCGGAAAGCGCACGGCTGAAAGTCAACGTACAGCCCTGGCGTACGACTCCTTTCCTGAACTCGCTCGAGTTCCGCTTCTACCCAAGCTACGAGGCTGCTTTCCACGCATACGATCAAGGGACCATCGAAGGCATCGCCGGACTGCGCCCCACGGATATTGAATGGATCCAGGAGCACGACTCATTGCAGCAGTTCACCAGTCTCCTCGCGGGCTACGCAGTGATCTATCTCAACTGGCACAACCCGAACACGCTGTTTTTGCAGGACAAGAAGGTCCGCCAGGCACTCCTCTATGGATTGGACCGACAGAAGATCATCGACGACATTCTGAACGGCCAGGGGATTGTGGCCGACAGTCCCATCTTGTGCAGCTCATGGGCTTACGACGCGCAAGTCAGGACCTATCCTCACGATCCCGGACAGGCGCGGGCACTGCTGGAAGAGGCCGGCTGGGTGGACAGCGATCAGGACGGCATCCGCGAGAAGGACGGTCAACCTCTCCGCTTCGCGCTCTTGGGGAGCAACGAACCGCAGCGGCAAGCCATCCTGGAGGAGGTCAGCCGTCAATGGGAACAGATCGGCGTGAAGGCCGATCCGCAAACCGCGGGGGTATCGGGCCTGGTGCGCGACTTTCTCCGTCCGCGCCGCTTTGACACCATTCTGACCGAATGGCGCGGGCTGCCGCCGGATCCGGACCCATACCCGATGTGGCACTCCACCCAGGTCGACGAAGACGGGCAGAATTACGCCGGCTTCGCCAACCGGGAGGCCGATACCTTGATGGAGGATGCCCGCCGCACCACGGACAAGACCAGGCGCACCGACCTGTACAAGGAGTTCCAACGCGTCTTCGCAGAAGAAGTGCCCGCAATTCTGCTGTACTATCCCACCTACAACTACGCCATCGATTCCATCGTGCACGGCGTGCAGCTCGGGCCGCTCCAGACACCCAGCGACCGCTTTCGGACCATCGACCGCTGGTACGTCGCGACTCGCCGTATCATCGTGAGCGAAAAGTCCCAGAACGCACAGCGCTCCAACTAGCGAAGGTGGAAGCAAAAAAAGAGAACCTTACGCGGTTCTCTCCGAATGCGCCTGGAAGGATTGGCACTCATTTGCGGCTGAGGTAACCCTGGAACAGACTGCGCGCCTCATCGACCACGAGAAATGCTTTCGCATCCATGTCACGTGCTAATTTTTGGACAAAAGGAAGGTCTTTGCGCCGGACGACAGTCTCGACGATGTAGACTGTACCATCGCGCCCCTGCCCGAAGATTTCGGTTGCGCCGAAATCGGCGTTGCGCAACGCCTCCGCCATCTCGAATCCATGCTTGTGCGTGAAGATCCGAACCAGCGAATAACCCATCGCGATGCGTTCCTCCAGCATTACACCGATGATATTCCCAGTCGCAAACCCGGCGGAATAGGCAAAGATGTACAGCCAGTTAGTGCCCACACCGCGAATGACCTCGCTGATGGCGATGAGGAAGATCGTCACTTCGACAAAACCCAGTGCCGCCGCGTAATATTTCTGCCCGCGGGTCAGAAAGATGAGCCGCATCGTGCCCAGCGATACATCGCAGATACGCATCGCGAAAATGAAGACAGCGCCCAGAATGAGATCCCAAGGTATCGCCAAGTGCACCCTCCATAACACGAACTACAGCGATCGACTTTCCATCGCAAACATGTACCCCACACCAGGAATCGTGCGGATATACATGGGAATGCGCATATCCGGCTCAATTTTGCTCCGCAGACGCCTCACGAGTCCTTTCAGGAGGTCGCGGTTTCCATCTCCGGTATATCCCCATACCTTTTCGATCAGTGTTTCTGTCGATAACACATGGCCCATATTCAAGATCAAGACGTACAATAGCCGGAACTCCAGGGGAGTCAAGCGCACGGGAACGCCGTGGGCGACGACGAATGTATGCTGTTCCGGGTCCAGCCGGAGCGCTCCCTTTTCGATCAAAGAAAGCGCTGAGGGTGGAATCCAGCCACTCATGCGCAGAAAAGCGCGAATTTTCGCCTCCAAAATAGCAGGGCTATAGGGTCGCACAACGCAATCATCCGCTCCGGCTGCATAGAGCTGCAACAGGCTTTGCTCGTCGGACCATGGCGTAATGACGATCACCGGCACCGCCATTTTCTGCCGGACCTCACGGCACAGCGCCAGCAAATCACCCAGAGCGGCCGTCATCTCGATTAACACCAGCCCGGCTGGTGTCCTCTCGTGCAGAGCGAGCGCCTCCGGCACGGTATGCGCCATCATCGGGCTGAGATAGCCCTGGCGCACGACAAAAGCCAGAAACTCCAGGGAATGGAGATCATTCCCGATGATCAGGACGTTCACTTGTCACCTTTCTAACAAAAACGTGGTGAATAAGGACACCTCGAGCACCATGGGCCTTATTCACCGCAGCCGATACAGAACAGAAAGGTTTCACGCTCTCCAAGAACTCAAGAAATCACGTGCAGGTTCTTTGCTACAAATAGAGATCCTCCTCGCCCAACCGGTCTTTGCCTGCTCGCGGCCGGTGCGGTTTTGGTTCCCCGCCAAACAAACTTTCCTCCATATCCCGCGCACTTTTACGGTCTTTCCTTCGCTGGCGGCTCTCGTCGCTGCGGAAATCGTTCACCAATTTGTTCTCGCAGTTGCGACACAATGTGACACCGGGTCGTTTGCTTTCGATAATACGACCACATTCCTCACAATAGCGTTTGGTAGGCGACTTTCCTTTGCCCATTGCTGTGACTGTTTTGCTCCTTGTTTCCAGCCCTGTATGGATCAGGGTGGTCCTGACAACTCTCTTCAATACAAGACGCGCGACCTTTTCTGTACGTAAAATTCTACTCAGGTAAGACACACTTGTCAAAACTGAAATACAAGGCTGGGCTGGGCACGATGTCATAACGCTGCAGAGCCTGCGCGACGATCATATTGATCAGCGAAACATAGTCGATGCCGGCAGCCCACGCTTCGATCACCAGATCGCTGATGCCGGGCGACAGGCCCGGCAAGGGATTGATCTCGAGGATATACGGTTTGTTACCGTCAAGCGCATCGAGACGGAAATCGACACGCGCGACATCCAGGCAGCCCGTTACGCGGAACGTGGCCGCCGTAAGCCACTGCAGACGCTTGAGCAGATCATCGTCCATCGGCGCCGGACACAGGTAGTGGAAGTCATTGACCAGATCGACCTTCAAGCGGTGGCTGTAGATGCCACCCTCAGAGACATCGTAGGCACCCATATCGACCTCCAGTGGGGGCAGAAAGCGCAGGCCATTCGCCAGATAATCCAGACTGGCCCCATCAAGGATACGCCTGCCAACCGGGCGCTTCAGATTACCGATGACCCCGATGGTGATTTCGCGGCCTTCGATGAATCGTTCGGCTAGAATGGGCTCACGATAGCGCCGCAATTGCTCGGCCAGCTCATTGCGCAGATCGGCCTCAGTGTTCACGATCGAGCGCACGCTCACTCCCATGCCCGTACCCTCACGGCTGGGCTTCACGAACAACGGGAACAGCAGGTCACTATCGAGATCCTCGTCGACCGACTCGAAAACCTGAAAGGCCGGAGAAGGCAGGTTGTGATAATCGAGTACCCGCTTGGTCATCGGCTTATCGAGGGCCAGAGCCAGGGTCAGCACCTTCGAGCCGGTGTATGGAATCTGCAACATCTCGAGCATCGCCGGGACCTGCGCCTCGCGGGCATCACCGAAATGCCCTTCGCAGATGTTGAAGCACAGGTCGGGCTGCCATTTCTGCAGATTATCCCAGAGCGTCCGGTCTCCTTCCATAAAGACCGTCTCGTGGCCCCCCTGGCGCAGCGCATCGGTCAGACATGCGATCGTCGATTCAGAATCGAGATCCGCCCACTTGTCCTCCGGACAGCCGGGCTCGTGCGGTGCATTCTTCTTGAGATTTGCGAGAACCGCAATACGCATCACAGACCTCCATACTCGCTGATCGATTCAACTTCCCCGAGTACCACCGACGTCACGGACGAACCATTGTGACGATGTGCCAGCGCGTACCCTTCCGGCGCCAGGGTTAACTGGTCACCACGCAGCAACGCCGCCACACCGTCCTGCTCGTCCGTATCAGCGTGCCGGCAGTACGCGCAAGTGGAGGCATCATGGCCAGCGTAGTTGGCTGGCAACGCGTACGTGCTGAGCACGCCCTCGAAGTTACGGACCACCACCCGGTCATCGGATTGGCTCAGCAGATACTGAGGCATGAGCGGGACCTTGCCTCCTCCACCGGGAGCGTCGATGACGAAGGTCGGCACAGCGAATCCCGATGTGTGCCCCCGTAGCGCTTCGATGATTTCGATTCCTTTTGACACCGATGTACGGAAGTGCCCGGCCCCGTGAACGAGATCGCACTGGTACAGATAGTACGGACGCACCCGATGGCGCACCAGCAGATGGACCAACGTCTTGATGATGTTGGGGCAATCGTTCACACCGGCGAGCAGTACGGTCTGAGAACCGAGAGGAATACCGGCGTCGGCCAGCCGTTCCAGTGCTGCAACCACTTCAGGGGCCATTTCCTTGGGATGATTGATATGCACATTCATCCACAGTGGATGGAAGCGGCGGAGTACGGACAGCAGTTCATCATCGATGCGTTGGGGCAGAAACACCGGCACACGCGTGCCGATACGGATCACCTCGACGTGCGGGATCGCTCTGACCCTGGAGAGCAATCGTTCCAGAACCACAGGCGCCAGGATCAGCGGATCTCCACCGGAGATCAACACGTCACGGACTGCAGGCGTTCGTGCAATGTAGTCAATCTGAGCGTCGTAGTCTGTGCTACAGAACTGCTTCCCCGATTCACCCACCATGCGGCTGCGCGTACAATACCGGCAGTAGCTGGCGCACTGCGTGGTGACCAACATCAGGACACGATCCGGATAGCGATGAACCAGACCGTGAACGGGTGATTGGTTCTCCTCGTTCAGCGAGTCATCCATTTCGTTGTCGAAATTGACGAGTTCCCGGGCAGTGGGTACAACCTGGCGTCGCAACGGGCAAGTTGGATCAGCGGGGTCGATCAGAGACATAAAATACGGGGTAATGTCCATCCTGAAGCGATGGTGGGCGGAGACGCCCAGTTCTTCTTCAGGGGTCAGGTCCAAGAAGCGTTTTAGTTCCTCCCCGCTATGGATACGATGAGCAAGCTGCCAGCGCCAGTCATTCCACTGCGCATCGGGAATGTCGTGCCAGGGAACAGGGCGCCGCTTAGCTGCAGGAGGTTCATCATCTTCTTCCACCAGACAGGTGTCAGACGAAGGAAGCACGGGCGCGGCAATTTGACCTTCGCTTGGATTTACTAACAGAGATTTCAATTTTCTCCTTTCTTGCCCCATGGTAATCCGCACACGGGACAACACACCCACCGGATGGCTTCACAGATTTCCGGTAGCTGGTTTTGGTTCAGAGCACACGCGCACCATGCATGCTGGACAAACAAGACGGTTGCGCGACGATTGCCACACAACCGATCATGTCAACGACATCACGACAGGTACACGTATTCGGCTCACAGTTGTCACAGTGATTATACAGCGAATTGGTGTAAATTCGGTGACTTTTCAAGTACCATTATGGTGCTATCGGGGGCCATACAGTATCACTTTTGTGTCCGCATACGCTTTCCCAGGTCATCGTGCGTATGCGGTACCGTGCCGCGCTGAAAAAGAGAGACCCGTGCCGGAGCACGGGCTCATTTCATTTGCTGGCGCGGTAACCGGGCACGAACTCACACGACCCTACCGGCCTGATAGCTGGCCCAACGCCTTATCCGCAGCGGGCCAAAGTCACGGATGGCACGGGACAAACAGAGGCGCTTATCGCACAGAGGCATCGCGCAGGAAAGGATCGGCTTCGAAATCTTCGGCGTGGGTCCGTTCTTTGCGCCGCTTCTTATCACGGTTACGCGGTTCGCTGAGGATTGCTTCGCTGCACTCGTGACAGAGCACCACGCCGGGCCGTTTGCTTTCGATGATCCGGCCACATTCTTCACAGATGCGCTTAGGCGATTTCTCCTTGCCCATCTTCCCTTCATCCTTCAAGAACCGCTCTGCTGTCCTGGCAACTGTTCACATAACCTGAATTATAGGCGATTTCACGAGAAAGTCAAAACACCCGAGGTCAGTGCAACCATTCCTGAACACAGCACGATTGCCGGCGAACCGGCGACAACCGTCTCCAACATCCTGGCGGAAGGGTCAATCACCGAACGCGGGGACGCGCATGGCCGTTGTGCGTCCCTGCCCGTCATCGTAGCCGATCTCCCACACCGGACGCCAGCCGAGGCCAAACACCTCGACTACCACGTCGGTCCGGCGCGGTTTCACACTCACGGATTCGTTAGCGGCAACTGCAGCAGTCCATTTATCCTTGAGATCGGTCAGCTCCGCTGTCAGCTCGTCTTCCAGCGCCTCGATGTCTTCTTGCAGCTCACGGATAGTTTCTTTCGACTCATCTACCTCCGCTTTGGCCTGGCTGGACATCCGGCGTTTCGAGGAGGCATGTGAGAGCGCAGACGACACTTTACGCCCGCCGCCGAAGAGTCCCAATAACGTGCCCCCGGCGGACAGCAACTCATCTTGCTGGCGCGCCGCCAGTTCCGCCTCATCGTTCGCCAGCTCGCGCTGCTCCCGTTTCAGCTTGTCCTCGATCTTGTCGATTTTGGCCTGGTACTTTGCGCGCAACGCCTTCTCTTCCGCGTCGTAGGCATCATCGGCTGCGTCCTCACAGCGCGCCCTGAAGTCATCCGCGGACTCGTCGACTCCGGAGTACATCTTCAACGCTTTGTTATAGAGAATGGTCAACGACGCATTACGCAAGAGATAATCGGAGAATTCAGCAGAGCGTTTTTTGAGTTCCGCAGCGGTGTTGAGGCTGCCAGGGACCTCTGCGTATCTGGCTTCTTCGGGCGAACTGGACGCGAGATCTCTGGGGTCGAGCTCGATCGCTTCACTTTCATCCCAGCGGAGCGGTTCTGCACCCTGCGGAGGCTCGCTCAGGCGTACCCAGCGCTGTTCGCTGGCGATGCCCGACTTCTGATCCGCAAAATGCACGATGGCACTGCCCAACAGAACCGGTTCATAATGCAGACGTCTGTCCATGATCTTCACGGACCTGCCGGCCTTCTCCTCCACGACGCGAAAGGCACGTTCCGAAGACAGGGACACCGGCAAGAAGTATTGAGCGACATCCGACGGAAGCGCAGGCGGCACGGTGGACAGGTCGGCCAGCGGTGATGCAGCTGGTGGCGGCGCAGTGGATGCGGACTGGGGTTGGGCCAGGGACGCAGCCGGCGCTAACGGCTGTACCGGTTGTTCCGTACCACCCATCAGCGTCTTGACCTGCATCTTGGTCAACGGGCCACGCAGGTAGGACATCGCCCAGCGGGTCATGAACACAGCCGGCGCATCCGCGTGGACATTGTGCATCAGAAACACGCGCGAGCGGAGCCGGGAGATGGTTTGGTCCAACGTCTTGCGATCCAGCGAAGTGCCAGCTTCCTGGATTGCCCCTTCCATCCCCTCCAGAACGCGGTCTTTATCGCGGTCCGTCTGTAGTTTGCCAATAAACCAGGTCCCCGCATTGGTCAAACCCTTGTAGTCCAGATCTACCGGATTCTGCGTCACGAGCACAATGCCCACACCGAAAGCGCGCGCCTGCTTCAAGAGAGAGAGCAGCGGCCTTTTCGACGGTGGGTTGGCGGGATGCGGGGGAAAGAACCCGAAGACCTCATCGAAATAGATCAGTGCACGCAGGGAAGTCGTACCCGATTGTCTGCGCATCCAGGTACGGACCTGCTCCAGGAGCAACGCGACGAAGAACATGCGCTCCTGATCGCTAAGATGTGCGATGTAGAATATGGCGCAGCGTGGTTTGTCGCCGGAGCCGCGTGTGATGACATCGATATCAAGCGGCGTGCCCTCAATCCAGGTCTGGAAACTGGGTGCTGCCAGAATGTTGTTGAAGAGCACGGACAGGGCAAAACGTTCCTTTTCCGGGAAAAACGTATCCACGTCGAACACGCCCAGCTTGCGCACTGGCGGCTTATGAATCTGCATGATCAGTTGAGCCAAGTCCAGGTCCTGCCCTTGCCGCCAGACATGCTCGAAAATACTGGAGAGCAGAATGTGCTCGCGGCTGCGCAATGGATCGGCATCGACGCCGATCAGTCCCAACAGGGCGGACACCGTACCGGCGATCTTTTCACGCAACGCCTCTTGCTCCGTGTCCCAGGACAGATCAGGTGCCTTGAACGTCTGCAGAATACTCACGGGCCAGCCGGAATCGCTCCCCGGCGTGTAGATCACGAAATCTACGCTATCTTTGAGCCGCTGAATGCGTTCGGGTCCCTGCTCCCACTGTGCAAGGCCGTCGCTCCACTGCTGCGCCGTTTTCGCGGCGAACTGCTCGATCGTGAGCTCTTTCCGCCGCGCATCATCCGGATTCACCCAGGGCTGGAAGTCTTCCGGCCTCAACTCCGGGAAGGTCAGCAACAGGTTGGTGATATCGCCTTTCGGGTCGATGATGATCGTTGGGACTTTGTTCAACGAGGCTTCTTCCAGGATATCGATACACAGCCCGGTCTTACCGCTCCCCGTCATGCCCACACAGACCGCATGGGTCGTGAGGTCGCGCGAATCGTAGAGAACGTATTCGGCGGTTGGCTCCCCACTAGCGGGGTCAACGGTTTTTCCGATATAGAAACTGCCGGGTTTCTCGAAGTCACTCATAGCATTTCTCCTTCTGGTAGTGAACCGGGATATCCCCACAGTGCCGCCATATCGTGTCCGGCCGCACTGTTAGGGTTTCGAGCGCGCGAAATACGACCCACCAGGGCGCTAGGTGACTGTCCGAGGTGGCTTGGCATGTTGCACGACCGCGCATGGTATGCCATGGCTCGCGCCTGCGCTTCTAGTATATCTGCGACAAAGCGCGGTGTCAAGAGCGCCTGCAGGACAGGTACAGCCTGCGCCCGGCTCCCACCCACAGAGCCTGACGACCGTGGTCGTCAGGCTCTGTATTGACTCATTTTCATCTGCCCCGGCTCACACCCGCATGCCGGACAGGGACAGGGCATGCCCCGGTATCACTCAACGCGCATCTTCGACACGCACGTTGACATTCGTCAACGTTTCTCCCAATGCCACGCACTGCACCACGATCCACTTGCCATCAGGCCGTCCTTCGAAAGCGGTGCTGAACATGGTGTCGTCGACGACCGTCAACAGCTCGATCCGGCTCAATCCCGCAGCGGTAAACGCATCCGTATAGAGGTCGAGCAGTTCCTCTAACGAGACGCTCGTCTGGAAATTGATCTGGCTGTCGCCACCCTGGCCCATGAAGTTCTGGACATCGGACGGCATGGGGAAGGCCGTATCATATTCCAGCGCGAGCGAAGCATCCGGTACCCAGAAATTGATCGGGGTGATCAGTTTTGGCTTGCCGTCCTCGACCTGTACCACATAGTAGGTGTGAGCGCAGTCACCATTCGGCGCGCAGTTCACCATGCCTTCCACGGATTCGATGTACTGCAATTCGAACATCGCCTCACGCATCGCGGACGGGTCGGTGCTGCCAGCCAGTTCGATCGCGTTCTTAAGCGCGTACACCGCATCGTAAATCCATGACGCATACAGATCGGGCTTCGCGCCGTCATACGCCGCAGCATAGTTCTCCACGAACGCTTCCGTCGTCGGTCCGGCTTCCTCGAAGAAATCGGTCACGCTGTAGATCCCTTCGACCGCATCGCCACCCAGATCGATCGTCACCTGCGCCACGTTCGACGGTGAGCCCATAATCACCATTTTCGGCGTCAAATCCTTGATCGTTCGCAGGATGATCGCGTCGTCTTCCGAGTTCGTCCCGTAGATGACTAGCGCTTCGGAGCCCGCATTCTTC
>CAZPTF010000062.1:13627-15630 GCA_964589015.1 uncultured Anaerolineae bacterium | reverse complement strand
GGCACAGTCTTGACCGGCAAGAAGATATTCGTGCGAACCTGGCAGATCACGCTGCAAACGCGACCTGCCCACTGCTCGCTGGCCTTCCCAAAAATCTCGGACGCACCGGTGCCCACACGATGGACACACTGCGTCAGGCCACCATGTCACGAGCGCGTAGTCCGCCCACCCACGATTGTGACTATATTATATATTGTCGACAGCAACGAGCTGTTTGTTCCATATTTGACGAGCGGACTGCAAGATGATAAAATAGAGACATTGTGCTGCCGAATGTCGGATACACGTCTTTCACTTCGCAAGGAGGTTCTTGCAATGGAAATGGACAAAGTCTGTCGCATGATTGAAAAGACGGGAGTCCCCGGACGGGATGCGTACGACCTGCCGACAAGTACCAAGCGCTTCCCTGATGGGCACTGGTATCGGATGGAAGTCTCCGGAATCGAGCGTCCCAACGTACTCGAAGCCATGATCGATGAAATGAACAAGCGCAAGGTTCCGATTCATCGCGCCATATCGGTCGTTATGGGTGCGACTCTGCTGGATCAGGCAGAACTGCGAGACTTTGCGCAGATGGCTGCCGAAGCTAAACTGGAGGTCATACTGACGCCGGGGCCACGCTCCGCCTGGGATACGGGGCGACAACTGGCTACACCCGAAGGCGGTCTTTCGGGTCTCAGGTATCGGGGGTCTGACCAGCTTCGCTACGTTGTCACCGATATCATGCGCAATATCGAACTCGGATTCCGAGGATTTCTGGTAATCGATGAAGGGCTGTTGTGGCTGCTGCAGCAGATGAAGAACAATGGCGACATTCCAGCCGATGTGATTTTCAAGGTCTCCATCTATGCCGGGCACGCATCCGGCGCGAGCGGCAAACTCCTTGCGTCATTGGGTGCGGGGACATTCAATCCGTTGGGTGACTTATCTTTGCCCCAACTGGCCTCAATTCGCCAGGCAGTCGATATCCCGCTCGACCTGCACATCTATCTCACAGAGTCCTTCGGTGGCTTCAACCGTTTCTACGATGCTCCGGAAATGGTACGACTGTGCGCACCGTGCTATTTCAAAATCGAGCCAGGCCCGGCCTGTGCTGCCGGCCCTGGCGCTCTGTACAAACCCTGGAACGACCCGCAAATGCTCGCAGCCTGGGCACGCGAAAAGGTCAAACACGCGCAAATCATTCATGAGTTAATCCAAGAAAATTTCCCACAGGGGACGATGTCACAGTTGGGAGCTGCCGATCTGGCAATTCCAAAACCCTAGCCTTTCAATCAAAGTGTGTAAAGGCCCTATTTCGGTTCTGCTGGCAAGCATGCCAATGTGGTGCAGTTTTTCGCATAAATCTAATTGCTCAATATGGAGGTAACAATGCCGAAGAAGAAGACTATTTTGGATTTCTACAAAATGAAGGAGACCGGTGAGAAGGTAACGTGGATGACTGCCTACGATTTCCCGCAGGCGTCTTTCCTCGAAGAGGCCGGAATCGACATGATTCTGGTCGGAGACTCGTTGGGAATGATCGTCCTGGGCTATAACGGGACCATTCCAGTCACCATGGACGACTGCATCCGTCACACACAAGCCGTGCGGCGCGGCGCTCCCAACACGTTCGTCGTTGGTGATATGCCCTTCGGTTCCTATCAGATCTCCTCTGAAGAAGCAGTGAAAAATGCCGTTCGTTTCCTGAAAGAGGCGGATGTGGATGCCGTCAAGCTGGAAGGTGGGCAGCGCGTTGCCCCGCAGATCTCAGCCATTCGTGATGCCGGTATCGTGGTGATCGGGCACCTGGGCCTGACACCGCAGTCCAGCGGACAGATGGGCGGTTTCAAGGCGCAGGGACGGACGGCGGATTCGGCGATGGTTATCGTCGAAGACGCGTTGGCCGTCTACGAGGCCGGCGTCCACCTGTTGCTGCTGGAGGGGATCCCCGATGAGGTCGGGAAAGCCATCACCGAAATGTTGCCCATCCCGGTCTACGGCATCGGCGCTGGCAGCCACAC
>CAZPTF010000062.1:10039-13527 GCA_964589015.1 uncultured Anaerolineae bacterium | reverse complement strand
ATCCGCTCGCAGGCAACGATCCGGGTCATCCCTGCGATTCGGGTGTCTGTTCCAGTACGATCTCGTGCTCTCCTGGAGAAACCCGTAGCCGCACGAAATATCGACCCGGCAACGCGGTGGTGTCCCCATCCACAGCGACCTCGAAAGGCGTACGCATCAAACGATTGCCAGGCCACTGCGAAGCAGGCTGACCGCCTGCGTAGAGCAATCCGCCCGTACGGCCGAGAACGTCGCCGGATGCATTCTCGACTGCGATTGTCACCTCGTAATCGTCGGACAGTTCCACAGCAGCACGCCAATAGAGGTCGAGCGCGATTTTTCCTTGCTCTACCGGTTCAGCATGGAGAGTGTAGCTGGCCAGCTCCAGTTTGCCATCCAGCTCTGCACGTTGGATGTGTTCCCCCGGCAGCAATGCGTCGGGCACTATCTCCGGTGCACGGTAAACCTGCACGTACGGAATGCCGTTTCGCTCGAATGCAAACTCCGGTGGCAACGACTGGAAATAACCCACGGTGGCCTCATCCGGAATTTGCCGTTGCACCTGATTCACGTAGAACACCACATAG
Organism: uncultured Anaerolineae bacterium; assembly: GCA_964589015.1. GTDB lineage: Bacteria > Chloroflexota > Anaerolineae > DAOTYC01 > DAOTYC01 > CAZPTF01. The sequence goes on along the minus strand of CAZPTF010000062.1, from coordinate 12,961 downwards.
TCCGCCCCTTGCCAGGGCACCGGGTTGTCGAGATTGTCATCTTCGAGCTTCTGCGTCTGGCCGGCGAAGAAGGTGACGAAATCGCGGTAGTAGAAGAGCGAAACGCTCGTGTCCAGCACAGCGGGTTGTTCATTCAGATAGAACGCGGCCTGCTCCAGCCCCTCCCCCCAGCCAACGAGCAGAATCCGCTGCGCCAGCCACGGCCCCCCCACCAGCGCGTTGTAGGCCGATAGGTAGTAGGGATGCTGCGGCAGCGAGGCCAAACCCTGCATAACCAGGACCGCCAGCACGACTGCTATCCCCTGACCGGTATTACTGGCCACGGACGCACCCTTAATCTCCGGAGCGGCGCGCCGCTCGGTCAGCCAGCACATGGCCTGGGCGATCGCAATTCCGGCGAGGATATCGACGACCGGAATGACGGGCAGGAGATAACGGTCGAATTTCTTGCTGCCAAAGCCCATGAACAGCGTGAAGATCACCACGTACAGCAACAGCGAAATCTGGACCTGCACCCCTGCGCTGTCCACCAGGGCCGAGAACCCATAACGGCGTACGTAGAGCACGAGCTGTACGAGAAACAGGGCCAGTCCCAGCAACGTCAACGGCGTGGTACGGAACAGCAGGACCAACGGATAGAACAAGGGACCGGGGTCGGCGACCGGTTGTCCCATGAAGTAATTGCCCTTCGTATGCGCTTCCTGAGCATATCCGACCGCTTTGTCCATCATGCCGGCCACCGTGCCCAGCGGGTCGACCCACATCGCCGGCCAAAACGCAATGAAGACGAGCGCCGCGATCACAAACCACACCAGGCCAACGCCGACCCTACCGGCCAATACCTGTCGCCACGCGTGCGGTTGCCGTCGGATGTCGGCCCACATAGCCCACAGAAGCACTAACCCCATGAATCCAATCAGGAACAGCGCGGAACCTTTGCTCAGGAAAGCCAACCCCGCCGAGACAGCGGAGAGAACCAACCACAAAAAGTGCTGATGCCGCCAAACGTACCCCAGGAAGGCGATCAACGCAACCAGTGAGAAACTCGTCGCCAGCGCATCGTGGTGAATGACGCGCGAATGAGCCAGGAAAAACGGATCCAGGGCCAGCAATACGGCAGCCAGCAACGCAGGCAACTCACTGAACAGCCGGCGCAGCAACAGATAGACCGCAACGACACACAAGGCTGTCAAAACGGCGGTCGGCAGACGCGCCGGCAACAGGTACTCCAGCGTGACCGATGGCCGTGTCGTGACCTGAGACAGGTACTGCAGAATGGTCAGATCCGAGCGGCTCTGCAGGTACTGCCCGAGCAACCCCAGTGTCCCCGTCCACATCGTCGTCACCCCGGGATGACCGGTCTGGAACGTGGCAGCCCAGTCGTGTTGCACGAGACCTGCAAAGAAGGCCACTGCGCGCTCCACCCAGCGTCGCTCATCCGGAGTAATCATCGCGCTCAGGTTCAGAATCCGTGGCAGGAGAGCCAGCAAGAATACAGCCAATCCGGGCAACCAGGGAACAGCCAGACGGGTTCGCCGTACCGGCAGCGGGCCTAACTCCATGTGGCTGACAACATGCTCCATATCACTCTCCTGCAATCTCGAAGCGATGAAGCTGTACCATATCGCCCGAAATCTGTCCGTCCTCACCGATCAGAGGTAAGCGCTGTCCCGTTTCGGGAAGATACAGCCCGGTCATAATCGTATAGGTCTGGAGGGGTGCATCAACCGGGATCACCAGGTCGTAGCGGTCACGGATGACCTCGCCTGCACTCCATTGCGTCGTCGGGTAATAGCCATCGACTGGGGTGCTGTCTTTTTGGGTATAGACTGAACCATCCTCTCCTACCAGGTGATTGAACACGACGAAATCCTGATCTATGTCCCGTTCCGCCCGCCAATACAGCGTCAAATGCAAACCATCGCCCGGCTGGTAGCCACTCTCCGCTTTGTAGCCCAACAGGGTGATTTGATCGCCAAACCTGGCGTCCAGCAATCGATCCACATCCAGGCTCGCGGGGTGAGGTGTTGGGCCACGTGGCAGATCGACGGGACCGAGGAGCAATTCGCCTCCATCGGCAGGCTCCAGGGGACGGCCCGCGTGCAGACCGGTGACCAGCAATTCGATCACGTATGATCCAGGCGGAGTTCCGGGGAAGACGGAGATTTCGCGAATGTCTTCCACAACCTGTCCCTTCGTCCACTGGCTGGTGAGGCTGGCGTCCCAACGAGGCCGCCCTTCCTGTTGTCCCCACACATGCCGCACGCCATTGAGAAGTTTCAAGCGCATGGAGTAGTTGTCCTTCGCAGGTTCAAGGCTCAGCCAATACAACGTAATCAACAATTTGCCGGTACTGGCGATTTCCGCAGTGTTTGTGCTGTACCCAAGCAGGCGCAGTTCATTGCCCAGGTCGGTCTCCACAGCCACTGTGACCGGCGCAAGCCAGTCTCCGCCGAAATGCGCGGGAATGCGATGGGTGACGTTCTTGAACAGGTAGAGCGTTGTGCCGTCGGGCCAGGGATATTTCTTCACCAGTGAGAAGTTGTCCCGGAAGAATTGCGGGGGGTCAGCGATGACCGTCCGCACCAGCTCAGCAGGCTCGCTGCTGTCCGGCTCATCACGCATCAGCAGATAATCACAGCCGAATATCCGGACATACAATGGATACAAGTCACGGTTCCGGCACAGATTGTCGACGACAACGTCCGGGTATTCCGTGCGGACCAGATAGTCGATATTATACTCATTGACCGCCCGGCTGTTGAGCAGCAACCCCAGGACGACCGCATCCTCCCTGATACGCGCATGTCCCGGGGTGTGGAAGTCTTCAGTCATCGTACTCAGCACGTCGGGCACGATCCAATAGCGGTCATCGTGTCCCCCCTGGTTGGCCCACTGGATGTGGTCCCCGTAAGCGAACAG
>CAZPTF010000062.1:0-9939 GCA_964589015.1 uncultured Anaerolineae bacterium | reverse complement strand
CAGAAACCAGAGCAGCACGAAGACATCCGCCCGACGAACCCATCGCGAGCCTTGAGCCGGCGTCCGCTTTCCAAGCAAGCGCGCGACCAACCGGTACACGGCAGCCACGAACAACACCACGAGAATGCCAAAAACCGGCCAACCCCACCCTTCGTGAATCAGACGATGGGGATAATAGACATAGGCAGACAGGTCGAAATAATCGGGGCGATCTGCACGCCCACCCACCACAATGCTGACGATGTCCCGGAACATGTCCGCGCGAGGCAAATACCAGAACGCTGTGAACAGTGCGGCCACCGCAAGCGCCTTGAGCAGATTGCACAACGGATGAGCTGGCAGGAGCAGCAGAAAGACAGTCAAACCGATGATTACGACGGACAGCACCGGCAGCCAGTTGCCGAGCAATAATGTCGCAGCCAGGTCTGCGTTGGGTGTGTACCATAGCCAGGTGAGCACCAGACCCGCCACTGCGCCCACAGCGAACGGCAGCCAGGGCACACCCAACCGCAGCGGTCGCCGCTGCTCACCAACGACGTCCGTCTTCACCATCCGGATTACGGCTAACAACAACGGACCCGACACGAACAACAGCGGTGTCCATTTGTACAACATCCCCAAACCCAACACGACACCGAACAGCACGGAGAAGGCCGCGGAGCGGAAAGTGTCGGTACACAGCAGCAAGTACACCGCCAGCGTAATCATCGCAGTCAGCGCGTAGTCGATGTAGGTATAGTGGGCCATGCTGAACAAAAATGGGGACATGGAACCCAGGAAAGCCGCCAACAACCCGGTACGCGTGTCGTACAGTCTGCGCCCGATGCCATAGAGGGACAGCAGCAGGATCAACATGTAGAACACATTGACCAGCGCAGCGACGTCAGCGGACACCCCAAAAACCCGGTACAAAGGGACGACAGACAGAGGAAAGAGCGGCGGATAATACCCGAGATTGAGGCTGAATACCTGAAACAGGCTCTGGATATCGACGTGCTGCAGCAGTTGATCGAAGATCAGGGTCGTCACCAGGTGTTTGGGGCGATCCCAACCCACCGCGAACTGATTGGCCGACAGCCACAAGTAGGTACAGACGGCGTGAAACACCCAGAGCAGAATGACCAGGGCGAGAGCCACCCGGTCACACCGCCTCGATGCATCGTTTCTCTCTTCACGCTGTTCCCATGACAATGTCCTCACTCCACTACTCACAGGACTCGAATTCAGGGGCTTTGTCGTCCGGAGACGCAGTGTTCTTCAACCGCACGCTGTCACGCCGTTGCCGGAAACAGGTGGTCGAAAATGCGTAAAAATACCACCGCAGATAGGCCGGTAGCCATTTGAGAATGCGGAAACGGCTGCCACCCTTTTTGCGCTCGAACCACAAGGCCGGGACCTCACAGATCTTCCAACCGAGCCGCTGGCACTTGACCAACAACTCGATGCTGTATGTGAAGCCAACTTCGGACTCGATCTGCACGGCGTCCAGCAACCGCCGCGAGAAAAGACGAAAGCCATTGCTCGCATCGCGGGTGGGTAAGCCCGCGAGAAAATGGAGAGTGAAAGCGGAGGCGCGTACCAGGACGGCTTTCTGCCACCGGCAGCCTTCCATGCAACCGCCCGGCATGAAACGGCTCGCCGCCACGATATCACACCCATTTCTAAACTTCTCGTACATGGTATCGATGATGCCGGTGTTGTAGTCGTCATCCGCAGGCATCACGATCACTGCCGCAGACGTCGAATCCTCGAAACCGGTCACAACCGCCCCGTGGACACCCTGTCCACGGTTTTTGACCAATGCGATTTCGAACGGTGCATCCGGATAGCGTTGCAGCGCCGCCAGGGTGCTGTCGGCATCGAAATCATAACAAATCAACACGCGAAATGGCGTCTTGACCGTCCGTCCTAGCGCATCCAGTACGGGGTAGATGTTCTCACCTTCATTGTAAACCGGAATCAGGATCTCAAGCGGGTATCTCGTCGCGTTCATTTCAACCTCAGACGATTCTCGGGCTGGGCAGAGGCACGATGAATTTCCCACCGAACCCTTTTTGGCGCAGTTTGGGCATCAACTCCTCGGCAATATGCCAGGAGAGCAGCAAAGCATATTCCGGCTGATCGCTGAACAGCCGTGACTCTTCCATGACTGGGATCAGTGTGCCGGGCATGTATTTGTTGTTCTTGTAGGAACCGGGGACCTCCAGGACGCAATCCACAATTTCATCATCCAGGCCCACGTAGTTGATCAGCGTACTGGCGCGAGACGGCGCGCCTATGCCGTAGATACGCCCTCCCCCCTTCTTGATGTCCGATAAAAGCGTATACAACGCGAGCTTGGACAGCATCACGTCTCGCGAAAACGCAGCGAGTCGTTCGATCCCGATACCCACGACCTGCTCCTCTTGCAACATCGCCGCCACTGACGGGCGTACAGCGTAACGACCAATCCGTGCAGCATACACGCGCACAGAACCGCCGTGTGTAGGAATCCGTTTAACGTGGAAGACCTCCAACCCGTGCATATTCAACAGATACTGCAGGCTGTGCAGAGAGTAATAGCGGAGATGCTCGTGATAGATGGTATCGTACTGAAGGGTTTCGAGCAAGCTGACCAGATAATGAGACTCCGAGACGAAGACGCCATCCTCAGCCAACAACAACAGGATGCTGTCCACGATATTGTGGATATTTTCGATGTGCGCGAAGACATTGGTTGCCGTGATGAGCGTCGCCGGGCCATGTTCGACCCTGACCCGTTCCGCTGCCGCCTGCGTGAAGAACGAGATGATCGTCGGGATATCGCGCTCATTCGCCAGTTCCCCAATCTGCGAGGGTTCGATCCCCAGCACGCGATGTCCGCCATTCTTGAAATTGCTCAATAGTGTGCCGTCATTCGAGCCGATGTCAATAACCAGGCTTGCTTCAGTAAGTGGCAAAACCGTCTGGCATTCCTGATAGAGCTCGGCAAAGTTCTCGCGCAGAATACGCGTGGTTCCGCTGGTGTAAGGATACTCGGGCGGGAACAAGATCTCGGGATCGACGATCAGCCCTAATTGCACCAGTTGACAGCGGGGGCAATAGAGCAATTGGGCCGGATAAGCGGGCTGTTCGTGAGGACGCTCACCCAGCAAACGCATCTGGTTCACTGGCGGCAGATATCCCAGAAACAACGCGGGCTTCAGATCAGGGTTGTCACACACCTGGCAGCGCTCGACGACGACGCTGGAACCACTGCCAGCAGCAAGCTGTGGGGCATTTGTCATCTCTCAGGAACTCCTCCCTACCTACCCTTAATAGACCATCCTGCGAATCTCATCCGCGTACACCAGGCGTGACGTTTCGCCTGCAATCACGGTACCGGCGCTTCGTGCGCATGCGCATCATACCAGCGTGCCGCGATCGGCAACCCATCCCGCAGCGCATAGCGCGGTCGGTAACCCAGCGCGCGCAACTTAGTGATATCCGGACAACGCCGCGGTGTTCCGCCCCGCGCAGGATCGCCCGGCACGACGTCCACTTCACGGCCAAAATACTCACCGATCAACCGCGCAAGCGCTGCGATACTGATCTCTTCTTGCGTACCGATGTTGTAGATCCCCTGATGCTCGCCTCGCTGCAACAGAAGATACAGGCCAGCGCTGAAATCTTCAATGTAGACGAACGCACGTGTCTCCTTGCCCGTCCCCTGGATGGGAAATTGGATGGGTCCGGATTGCTCGGCACAGAGCGCTTTCATCCGCAGCACAAATTGCGGGATGACGTGCTCCCAGCCCATATCTGCGCCATAGACGTTGTGTGGCCGGAAAATCACGACCCGCTCGAAATGTGTCCGCCCGTAGTTGATCGCCATGATCTCACTGATGATCTTGCCCGCAGCATAGGAATAGCGCGGGTTCAAGGGATCAGGGATCGACATGGGCGCGGTCTCATCCGTGGGAACCACCGCTGGTGTCTGGTAGACCTCCGAGCTCGAGGCGACGATCAGCTCCGGAACGTCGTAGCGGAGACACGCATCGATGATATTCACAATCCCCTTAACACCGACGTCCAACACGAGCTCCGGCTGGCTGTAGAAGAACTGCGTACCGTTGACGAAGGCCAGATGGCAGACACTGTCCGTTCCTTTCGCTGCGACCGCGACAGCCGCCGCGTCACGAATGTCGGCCTGGAGGAATTCGATATCGCCGGCAATGTCCTGCAGCCGCCGGGCGGATCCCCGCGAGTTGTTGTCCAACACGCGCACGTTGTGTCCCTCGTCAACCAGGCGATGGACAAGTGCGGCACCGATGAATCCGCTGCCACCTGTCACCAGGTAACGCTTGCTTCCCATCTACCTCCTCGCCTCCCGTCAAAACGGTCCATGCGCCCACGTGCCCAATTCCTGAGAGCGCTGCGCCGCCGCAATCAGGCGCTGCACGCGCAATCCATCCGCAAAATCGGGCTTGGCGGGCACTCCCTGATGAATCCATTGCACAAATCGCGTCGCCAGACGAGTGACCAAGGGCACACGCCCGTCTTCATCCGCCTGTCCGGCATCCGCTGCGTCCACCTCGACCCTCTCCAGCCTGCCCGTGAGCCGTATCCCACAATGAAGCTGAAAGCCATTCGCATAATCGGCTGTGTTATTTTCCAGAATCAGCGTCCCATCGCTCCCATAGAACGCCACGCGATGTCCGTTGCCTAAAAATGCATTGCTGCTGACCGACACCGCCACCGGCACGCCCGATTCCAACAGCAACACAGCCACGATCAATGTATCGCTGGCTGAGCTGTCCCCTGGCGCACGGCACAGATGGACCGAAAGCGCCGCGATCTTCCCGGCGAACCACTCGATGTAGTGGAAGACATGCGACACAAAGCCGTTCAGCGTGCCACCACCCGCGGCCGGATCATTTTTCCACGAATTGAGCCTCATCCGGCTGGCATACGTCTCCACATACCAGTTTACAGCGATATGGCGCAAAGGGCCAATGCCACCCTGGTCCAAAATGGCCTTCGCTCTGTACCACGCTGCGATTTCCGGCAATTCGAAGTCCAGCATGTTGGCTGCACCGGTCTGCTGTGCGAGCAATGTCAACCTTTCCGCTTCTCCCGGCGAGGTCGCCAATGGTTTCTCGCAGAAAACCGCTTTCCCGCGCTGCAGCGCGGCAGCCGCAATCTCCGCCTGCAATACCGGTGGGGTGGCGATCGTGACCGCATCGATCTCGGGGTCCGCGACCAGGTCATGCCAGTCCCCGTAAGCGACAGGCACGCCCAACCGCTCAGCTACCCTGGCAGCCCGCTCGTGACTGGTTGCACACAGCGCGACGACGTCACAACCGGGGACGGCAGAAAACGCCGGCACGTGGGCCCGCTGTCCGAACCCTATGCCTATTACGCCGACACGGACGGGCTTTCCATATTCGATCACTGCTCTCCTCACAACAGAACGCCGCTCTGCAGGTGGTTCCACACATCCAGCACCGGAGTGTTTCCCGTATCCAGCTCCCGGTACAGGCTGTGGGGTACGCACAGAATCAGTACATCGCTCCGCTGTAAAACTTCGCCCAACGGTGACAACTCGGGATCATCGACAACGTGGGGATCGGTTGTCAGCACCTCCTTGGCGCGGAATTTCAGTATCTTTTTGAGTTTGTAGCTCAGAGAAGCGCGGTTATCGTCGCTGTCGGCTTTGAATGCCATACCCAGCAGACCGACCACGGCCTGCGAGAGATCAATCTTCTGGGCGATTCGGTCGGCGACGTAGTAGGCCATTCCTTCGTTGACCAGCATGGCCGCATGCCCCAGGCTGAACTGGTTATTGAAGAAGGCAGCCAATTGCATCGTGTCCTTGACCAGACAGGGTCCGGACGCGAACCCCGCCCGGGGAAGGTCCTTGGCACGCGGGTAGTTCTTCTTCATGCCATCCAGTACACGGTAGTAATCCACACCTGCCGAGCTCGCCATCATGTAGAACTGGTTGGCGACGGCAAAATGGACATAACGGTAGGCGTTACTGAACAGCTTGGCGAATTCCGCCTCCATCGGGGTCAGCAGGACGACTTCGGGCGAGATCAGTGAAAACAGCTCTTCCGCCGCAGTTTCGGCCGCGACGGTAACACCGCTGATGATCTGTGGGTGTTTGGAGATCTCCTCGATTGCCAGACCCTGGACCACCCGCTCCGGACAGAAGGCGATTTTGGGGCATTTGCCGCGCTGTTTCAGGTAGTTGTCCAGCCATTGCGTCGTACCCGGATACACCGTCGACCGCAGGACGATCAGTTGGTCGTCCGCGAGATACGGTGTCAGGTCGTCTACACAGTCCCCAATCACGCGCAGAACGGGGTTCATGAACTCATCCACCGGCGTACCGATGGTGATGATGACCGTGTCGGCCTCGGCGACACTCGCCGGTTCCGCAGAGAAGATCAGCAGATCGTCCCGCAAGGCTTGCTTGAGAAGCGGCTCTGCGCCTTTCTCGAAATAGGGAACCACACCCCGCGCAATGACATCCAACACGTGCTGGTTGGTATCGTGAACAATCACCTTCTGACCCTTGCTGGCGAACAGCAGCGCCAGCGGGAATCCCACATGTCCCCCACCGCCGACGATGCATATATCGGCGCGTCGATTCGATTCAGTTCCGTTCAAGCCCATCTGCGTCTCCTGAGCCACCCCAACGATTCAGACTGACGATCCCCGAAGCCCCTCAAGGTTCAGCAGGAGATGTCAGAGACAAACGGCCTTTTAAGACCGCCAATAAAATCACGGCGAGATTCAATGCATGGTCGAGTTGCCCATCTGTCAGATAGCGGATCAACCGTCGCCGGTCACACACGATGAGATCTATGCCCGGTTCGATCTCCGTGCCCGGGCTGCATGGTTTGACGTTGGGGGCGAAATAGCACCACATGCGATTCGCCAACCGGCCAACATCGGGAGTCAGACAGCCCAGCAGCTCGATCTCTGCGGCTTCGTAACCGGTCTCTTCACTCAGCTCACGCCGCATCGTCTGTTCCGGTGATTCCCCCACTTCGACGTGTCCACTGGGCAATTCCAGGGTATATCCTTCGACAACCGGACGATACTGGCGCACGAGGAGAATCTCTTCGTTTTCGGTGACCGCCACAACCGACACGTAGTCATCCAGATCAAGCACATAATAGGGAGCGGCGGGATCCCCGCCAGCGACGCTTTTAGCAACCACGTTGAACCACGGCGTAGCAAAGACCTCTTTCCGATCAATGATCTGAGACATCAGTTTGCGTACATCCTCCATTGCCAATCGTGTCAATCGGCCCGCACCGCGATTTCACCCAGCACGACCTTGTCGCCGTCCGGGCCGTTGGTAGACAGGCGCGCCCCGGATTCCGCCGCATACAGCCCGGTCTCGATGCGATAGCGCCCGACAGGTGCGTCCGCTGCAAGCGCGATGTCATACTGGTCACGGATGATCGCTCCCGCGCGCCACAGGCTCGTCGGATAGAACCCATCCACAGGCGCGTTGTCTTTCTGAGCAACCAATGCATCATCCGCAGATACCAGGTGGTTGAACACGGTGTAATCCTGCTCCACGTCACCCAGCACCTGCCAGAACAACACCAGGTGTACATTTCCAGCGGGGCGATAACGCCCTTCCAGGTTATATCCCAGCAGACGAACCTTGCCGGCGAAATCCAAATCGACGCGGTGCTGGATATCCAGCGATTCCAGGGACTCAACCGACTGAGCGGGAATAGATACCGGCCCGGCCACAAAAGATCCACCATCCGGGATCAACGCGTGCTGCGTATAGGGTTGCAGCCAGTCCACCGTGACCTGGTAAGACCCGGCCGGCGTCCCCGCGTCGACGGCGATCCCGTGTACGTCCCGAATGATCGTCCCTGGCTGCCACTCGGCAGTCATGAACCCGTCCCAGATAGGATAGCTGTCCTGCGCTCCCCAGATGTGGTAAACTCCATTCACGAGCTTCAGATACAGCCGGTAGTTCTCTGTCATCGGCGCCAGGCACTGCCAGTAGAAGGTGATGACCAGATAGTGTTCTCCCTCGAACTCGGTCAGCCCTTCGTCTACGTCATAGCCGAGCAAGCGCACTTTGCCGCTGAAATCCTTCTCGACCGGATACTGGTACGGGGAGACGTCGCGTGGGATCTCCTCCGGCACCCGGTAGAGCCACGCATAGTCCAAGCCGCCCAAATTCACGACGTGTTCCGGCTCCAACGACTGGAAGAAATCCAGCACAGCCCTGTCGGGGATCTCTCGCTGGAGCTGATTGATATAGACGACCATGTAATCTGCCTGCGTCCATGGGAAGATCCCGATAGGCTCTTGCCGGTTTGCGCGGACGTCCCACGAGTGCCCATCGAACAAGTAAGTCATGGTCTGTTCGGCATACCATGTCGCCACGTTCAGATTCTCAGCGTCCGGCTGCGCATTCAGATAGTTGGCTACCTGGTCGTATCCTTCACCCCAACCAACCAGGAGCACACGCGCCGCTTGCCGGATACCGCCCAGCAACGGATTATAGGCCGTCAGGTAGTAGGGATAGGCCGGCAGGCTGCTCAACGCTTGCAGCGCAAGCAACCCGACCAGCGCCGGGACAAACACCGTGCCGGCGAGTGCCGGCCTGATACCGAAGACTGAACTCCGCTTCTCGGACGCTGTGCGTGCATGAAGAGCGCCGACCCGACCCACCACCCAGCGAACGACTACCAGCCATCCTGCCGCGGCGAGCAGATCCAGAAAAGGGAATACCGGCAGCAGATAGCGATCGAACTTTTTCGCGCCGACCGACATCATCGCCGTGAACAGCACGACGTAGCCCCAAAAGGCCAGCAACCACAGCGCGTGGTCGTGCTCACACATCTCCGCCCGGCGGCGCAAACCTTGCCATAGAGCCACCACAGACAACAACAGCCCGGTCAGTGTGACCGGCGTGAGCCGGAACGCCGTCGCCAGCGGGTAGAACAGTGGGCCGGGATCGGGCTGCAGTTGTCCCAGGAAGAAATTGTCGCGCTCGTGAGGAGAGGCGGCATAACCCGTCGCCTTCTCGATGACACCCCGCACCGTACCAGCCGGATCGACCCACATCGCCGGCCAGAGCACGACGAACACGACTGCCGCGATGATCCCCCACAGAAGCAGCCCCAAAATGAGCCGTTTCCACGGGATGGCAAACCCGCGACTCACCGGATAACCAAAACCAATCAACAACACGGCCGGTCCAAGAAAGACCGCCGTTGCCTTGGATAGGCAGGCCAGACCGGCAGCCGCTCCCGACACAACCAGCCAACGCCGTTGTGTACCCGGCAACCACGCCGCGAAAGCCAATACCGACACCGTCATAAACACGGTGCAGAGTGCGTCGTGATGGATTACGCGCGAAATCGCCAGACCAAACGGATCGAACGCCAGCAGCACGGCCCCCAGCAATGCCGTCTCGCTGCCAACCAACCGGCGCGCAAGGAAATAGACCGCCACCACCAAACCGGAAAAGAGCAGTACGGTCGGCAAACGGGTGGCAACCAACACGTCCATCAGATGGTCGGGAATCTCCGTGATTGGCCGCTGCCCCAACCAGAACTGCCCTTGCTTCCAGGCGACATCGGGCAGATACTGCAGCAACATCGCAATTCCAGCCGTCCATCTTGTGGTCACCCCGGGGTGCCCGACCTGGAATGTTCCTGCCAGATCTCCCCGCGAGAGCGCATCGATGAAACCGGCGGCCCGCCCAATCCACAAATTTTCGTCCGGAGTCAGAAAATGGCCAAGGCCAAAGACTCTGGGCAGTAATGCCAAAAAAAATAAGGCTATGCCGAGAACTAAGTCCCGATGGCCTCCTCCCTGTCTCTTTGTCTGCTGCATATCCGGTTGAAGTGTTTCGCGGTCAGTATCCAATCGTTTCACTACTTTCCCAGACGCAAGTATAACACACTTCATCGCGTGGCGCAAGAAAAC
>CAZPTF010000061.1:0-15641 GCA_964589015.1 uncultured Anaerolineae bacterium | reverse complement strand
GCGGTGTGATCGCGGATTGCAGGGGGCGACGCTTGCCGTCGCTCCGCAACATGGGCGTCGGCACGAACCCAACGGATGGAGCGGCGCCGGATGAATCCGCCTTGATTCGCACACGGCGATGAAGCCCGATTCATCGGGCGCCATTCAATAGCGCGGGGAATTCATCCCCGCGCGGGTGTCGCCACGCACAAGACCGGGCGGCCACAGCAGGCCGTTCCTGCATGGGCGCCGCGAATGCACCGTAGGGGCGCGATGAATCGCGCCCAACCGGACACGTCAGCCCTCCGATCCCGCGCGCCGCCGCTCATTCCGCCGCCGGTAACGTAAAATAGAACAAACACCCTTCGCCCGGCTGTGACTCTACGCCGACATTGCCGCCCAGCTTCTCGACGATCCGTCGGACGATCGAGAGGCCCAGTCCGGACCCTTTGGCTCGCACCTGCTCCAATCGTGTGAATGGCTCGAATAGCTTGGCCTGGTCTTCGGGTGCCAAGCCATCCCCGTTATCGCGAATCCAAAAGCGGATGACCCCATGCAGGGGGGGATCTGCGCCAAGCTCGATGACCGGTGGGTTCCCGCCATATTTGATGGCATTGCTGATGTAGTTGGCCCACACTTCCTCTATCCACGGGCCGCAGCCTTCGGCGGGCGGCCAAGCGGACGGCAGGATGATCTGTGCGTGGCTCTGCTCGATCGTGTGCGCCAGGCGTTGTAGTGCCTCGCGGACGATGTCATCCATCGACATGCATGTAGGTACGATTTGCTCCAGGCGCAGGCTCGCCAACAACAATAGCTCATCGATGATCCGGCACGACTTACGTGCTGTGTGCGCCATCAAGGTCATGAATCCGTCGACATCGTTCGGCGGCATGTTGCGCCATTCATCTTTCATGTATTCAGCGCTCACGGCGACGTGGCCGAGCGGGTTTTTCAGATCGTGGGCGACCGTGTGTGAAAATGCGCTGAGGTCTTCGATCAACCTGTCTCGTTCCGCGATCTGGTTCTGCAGTGCCTGCTGCAACTTACGCAGTGTCAGGTGCGTGTTGATGCGCGCCCGCACTTCGTCGATGTTTATCGGTTTCGTGATGTAGTCGACCGCACCGACTTCGAAACCCTGCACTTTGTCCACAACATCTGTCAGGGCGGTCATGAAGATCACGGGAATGTCCCGTGTATCCGGGTTCGCCTTCAACCAGCTGCACAACTCGAAGCCATCCATCTCCGGCATCAGCACGTCTAGCAGGATGACATCGGGCGTGATATGCTGCAATTGTTCGAGTGCTTCCTGCCCAGTCTTGGCCGAAAGTACGTGGAAGTTGAAAACGTCGAGACAATTCTCGAGCATATTGCGGAAAATGTGATCATCATCGATGACCATGACGGTTGCCTTCCGCTTATCGTCTGTCTGGCTCATCAAGTTGCTCCTCTTTTCACCCTGTGGTATTATCCTCACTCGTGCTATGGCCGTTGCAGGTATTCGTTGGCCTTCACCTTCAGGAGTTCGATTTCGGTTTCCAATTGTCTGATGCCGCCTGTGATTTCCGCGAGGCGGTTCTGTTCTCCCATCAACTCGATGGCTTGAGCTGCGTCTCGCACGCGGTCAGCGCTCACCGTGGCGGCTGCGCCTTTCATGTTGTGCGCTGCCATGCGTACCGCTTTGGCGTCTCCCTGCGCAGCGGCAGTTGCGATCTGGGCAACCTGTCCCTCGACTTGGCCCAGGAACATGCCGAGAAAAGTGGCGAACATAGCGTACTGTCCGCCCATCCGCCTGACCGCGGATGCTGTGTCGAGTATCGCGGTAGCTTGAGCTTCACTGCTTACGTGGGCGCGATTGTTTGTGTTCGCCGCGGCTCGCTGTCGCTGCCGGTCGATCACTGCCAGCAGTTCTTGTGCGCGGATCGGTTTGCTGAGATAGTCATCCATACCAGCTGCCAGGCATTTCTCGCGGTCTCCGCGCATGGCGTGGGCGGTCATGGCGATGATGGGCAGGTCAGCCCAACGTGGGATGGCGCGCAGCGCGGCGGTCGTTTCGAACCCATCCATATCGGGCATTTGCACGTCCATCAGAATCAGATCGAAAATACCCTGCTGTAGAAGGTCGAGTACTGCCTGGCCGTTCGTGGCGCGTTGCACGCAGTGTCCCGCCTGTTCGAGTAGGGTACTGGCGAGCATGGCGTTGATATCGTTGTCTTCAGCGAGTATGATCTGCAGGGGCCGTTCTTGCGCGGGGGCACAAACACCACACTCCTGCGTCGCGGCTGTAACACATGGGGCTGCGTCTCCCAGCGCGAGAATTTGCCTCAGGTTTTGTAGCAACGCCGAACGTTTGATCGGTTTTTTTAGATAGCCAGACCAGTCTGGCTCTGTGCACTCATCCAACCGTTTCAACTCGTCGATCGAAGCCAGCATGATAATCGGTAGCCGCGTGAATTCCTGCATCTTCCGCACTACCCCGGCGACCTCGAACCCGCTCATCATCGGCATACGGACATCGAGCAGGAGTGCGTCGAATGGCGTCCCGTTCCGTTGGTACTCGCAAAGCAGTTCCAACCCGCGCGGGCCATTCGGTGCGAGCACTGGTTCACACCCGGCGGCACGCAAATTGTCCTCCAGAATCCGCCGGTTGGTCCGGTTGTCGTCTACCACGAGCACACGTTTGCCAGCCAAATCGGCTGCGGGAATGGCAATGGCTTCGTGCGGCTGGTCGTCTCTGCCGAGTTTCAGTGTGAAGGTGAACGTACTGCCCTGCTCGACTACGCTCTCGACTCGGATGTCGCCCTCCATCATGCGGACCAATTGCCGGGTGATCGCCAGGCCCAGCCCGGTGCCTCCGTGGCGACGCGACATACTGCTGTCCGCCTGCGAGAAGCTCTCGAAGATGGTGTCGAGCTTCTCCGCGACGATGCCGATGCCCGTATCGATAACCCGGCAGGTCAATTCGACACGGCCATGCTCTTCGCCGCTCGGCTGGATTTCGACGACAACCTCTCCGTGCTCGGTGAATTTGATCGCATTGCCGATCAGGTTGACCATGATCTGGCGCACGCGGAGGGGATCCCCCGTGACGAATGCTGGCACATCGGAACGGACGTGGATGCACAGTTCGATGCCCTTTTCGGACGCGCGCTGCGCCATGATCTCCGAGACCCGCTCCAGGACGTCGTGTATGGAAAACGGAATATCCTCCAATTGCAGGTGCCCCGCTTCGATCTTGGAAAAGTCGAGAATGTCATTGAGCAGGTCGAGTAGCGATTCGGCTGAGATTTGCACAGCCTGCAGATATTCGCGTTGGAGTGGCGACAGGTCGGTGTCCAAGGCCAACTCCGTCATCCCGATGATTCCGTTCATCGGGGTACGGATCTCGTGGCTCATGTTCGCGAGGAAAGAGCTCTTATAACGGCTGGCTTCCTCAGCAGCTTCTTTGGCCTGCTGCAGCTCCATTTCCGTACGTTTCTGTTTTTGTTGGATGGCGAGCAGTTTGCGGTTCTGTTCGACGGCATTCCTGTACGTCGAGAGTAGCAGATTCAGGATCTGCTGCCGGTCTGCCTCGATGACATGCCGTTTGCCTCCAAACTCGACTTCGATGCTTTGCTGCCGGGCTGAATCGTCTGTCTCGTGCAGCCTGCTCGTCAGCAGTGTCCGGACTCCCGACAATAGTGAGTCATCTTCGTAGGGTTTGGTCAGGTAATAGTCGGCCTGGGCCTTCAGTCCCTGCACGATATCTTCGGCGTCTGCGAGCGTGGTCAGCAGCATGACCGGAATGTCCTTTAATTCCTCGTCCTGCTTCATCTGCGCACACATGGTATATCCGTCCATGACCGGCATCATGATGTCACTGATCACGCAGCGTGGACGTCGTGCGCGCACCATGTCGAGCCCATCCTGACCATTACTCGCTACTGCGACCTGATAACCGTTCTCTTCGAGCAGGAGGCGGATTTGCATCGCCTGCGTTCGACTGTCCTCGACGATCAGGATTTCGTTACTTGTATTCATTGCGTTCTCCGAACGACTGTAATCATAATTTGTCGTGTGTACCTCTCGCCACATATCTGATACCAGGCTCAGGGCAGGGGCTGGTCCCCCCCTCTGCCGGCTTCTTGTAGCTGGCGGAGCAGAATGCCGATCTCTTTTGGACTCAGCACGCGTTCCACCGCTTTCCGGGCGATAGCCTCGCGCGGCATACCGAAGACCACACAGCTTTTCTCCTCTTGGGCGATCGTCAGCCCTCCCTTGTCGTGGATGGCTTGCAAGCCTTCAGCTCCATCGTCACCCATCCCGGTCAGCACGATCCCGACGGTTTGCGCGCCATAGTGACGTGCGAGCGAGTGAAACAGGTAGTTCGCTGATGGGCGCAACCCGCGGTAAGGGACGTCCTTCAGCAGCTCGATGCGCCCCTGAGCGTTCACTTGCATGTGGTAATCATCTGGCGCAAGCAGTACTGTGCCTGGCTGCGGCAGATCTCCATGCCCGGCCACGGCAACGCGCAGCGGCGTGACGCCAGACAGCCAGCCAGCTAGCCCGCTCACGAAACCGGACGTGATGTGTTGTACGATCAGGATGGGTACGGGGAAATCAACTGGCAGGGCGCTCAGCACCGCCGCCAGTGCGGCAGGACCACCGGTTGAGCAGGCGATGGCAACGGCCCGGTAAGCACGTGTGACCTCCTGTTCGGATAGGACTGCGGCGGGTGAAGTGCTCGGTACATCATCCGTGCCATTTGCCCGTTGTATCCCCCACGCGCGACGCTGCACGACCGGAACGTCGGCCATCAACCGGACCGTCCGTACGACCTTTTCTGACGTTTCCGGATCGGACATGCCGGGTTTCAGGA
Source organism: uncultured Anaerolineae bacterium (assembly GCA_964589015.1). GTDB lineage: Bacteria > Chloroflexota > Anaerolineae > DAOTYC01 > DAOTYC01 > CAZPTF01. The sequence continues at coordinate 10,807 of CAZPTF010000061.1, read as the reverse complement.
CGATGGTGAGTGCACCGGCGCGCAGTATCTCGAACGAGAGGTCCATGTCGTTCCACGTCAGGCTGGCAGTAACAATAACCACTCGCGTCGGAGTTGTCTGCATGATCTGGCGCGTCGCTTCCAACCCATTCATCTTCGGCATGCGAACGTCCATCGTGATCACATCAGGGCGAAGCCGTGCGGCCAAGCGAATGGCCTCCTCGCCATCGGCTGCTGTACCGACTACATCGATTCCTTCCGCGCCTTGCAGAATAGCCACCAGCAGTGCACGGGCGGTTGGCGAGTCATCTGCGATGAGCACTCTGATTGGGTGGGTCCTTTTTCCAGTCATGCCGTTTTTGCCTCCAACGCACGGATATCCCCATAGGCAGGTGGGCGCTGCTTCATATCAGTTGCTCGATAGTTTCGAGCAGATTCTGCTGATCGAAGCTGCTCTTAATGATGTACGCATCCGCGCCGACTTCGATCCCGCGCGCTTTGTCTTCGGGCGAGTCGAGGGAGGTTACCAAAACTACCGGGATCTGTGCCGTGCGGGCGCTCTGTTTCACTTGCTCAGTCAGCAGGAATCCATTCAGTCGCGGCATGTCGAGGTCCGAAACGATGAGATGTGGCAGGGTTCCTTTCGCCATGATGTCGAGCGCCTCGCGTCCATCGACTGCCAGTGTGACCGTATAGCCGGCGGCCTCCAGGATGTTCTTTTCCAGCATCCGTGTGGTGATCGAGTCGTCCACCACGAGGATATGCTGCCGTGCACGAGCGGCCAGCAAGGACATGGACTCTTCAGCGGCCTGGAGCACGGACCGTCGTTTGCCGCGCAGTGCCAGGCGGATCAAATCTGCGACGTTCAAGACGAGCACAATATCCCCGTTGCCCATCACCGTGGCACCTGCGACGCCACCGACGCGCGAAAGCTGCTTCCCCATGCTCTTGATGACGATTTCCTGTTCGCCGCACAACTCGTCCACCACAAAGGCCATACGCCGGTCAGCGGCAACCAGGATCACCGTCAGAATGTGAGTCTGTGTGCTTGGGTCCGGTCCGGATGACGACTCGATCTCGAGTACATCGTTCAGTCGCACCAGCGTGAGCGGCTTCCCCTCGTACAGGATGGTATCGTTGCCCTCCAATTGTACGATGTCCTGCGGGGCGATCTGTGCGATGCGCTCGACTGTACCAAGCGGTATGGCAAAAACGTCCCCTCCAGCACGCACCAGCAGCCCGTGCGAGCTGGTGAGTGTCAGTGGCAAAGTGATGACGAATGACATGCCCGTACCCGCAGTCCAGTGCAGGTCGATGCGGCCCTGTAGTGCTTCCACGTTGCGGCGCACCACATCCAGCCCTACCCCGCGACCGGAAATGTCGGTGATGATCGGGCTGCTGGAGATCCCCGCTTGGAAAATCGCATCCGCCAATTCGTTGTCATTCATGGCTTCCGCTGCTGTGGTTCCCTGACGCATTAACGCACGGCGGATCGCTTCGGTATCCAGCCCGGCGCCGTCGTCACTGACCGTAATCGTCACGTCTTTGCCTTGTTGCTGCGCAGCAAGCGTGACCCGCCCCGCCACCGGTTTCCCCGCGGCTTCGCGCCGTTGCGGTGGTTCGATGCCGTGGTCCACCGCATTGCGCAACAGATGGATCAGAGGGTCCTTCATTTGCTCCAGGACACGTTTGTCGAGTTCAGTATCTCCTCCTACGAGCTGAAAATGGACCTGCTTTCCCGCTTCGTGGGCCAAGTCGCGTACCATGCGGGCGAAAGGCCCGGTAATCGTGTGCAGTGGCAGCATCCGGACACGCTTGATCTCTTGCTCGAGCTCATCGATCACCAGCGACATTTGCATGGTGTCGTGTGCGTATTCTCGTGCAAGGATATTGACCAGGGCATGGATCGCGCGCATCTCTTCTTGTGCCGTCCCGATGTAGTCGAGCACGTGTGTCATCTCCCGAGTGTGTTTCGCGTTCGTAGTGCGCCCCTGCCCTGTAGTCTGGCGTTCCAGTTGGCTGTAGTGCGCGCGGACTCCCAGCCAGTCCTTCTGCCGGTTGCCGATCATCTGTTGCAGGGAACGTATCTGCTCCAACCGTTGTTCAGCCCTGATTTTGGTGGTGAGTAGCTCGCTGAGCTGGTCCATCAGCACATCGAGCTTCGCCACAGAGACGCGGATCGTCTCGTCGCCGTCCGCCATGCCCTGTGCACTCACGGGGGTGAACCCAACCGTAGGCGTTTGCTGCGTGTGCGCGGGCTTCCCTGAACGATTGGCGCGAGTTTGTGTTGGAGCGATATCTGCCTCAAGCGGTTCGGGTTCAGCTGCCTTAACGGTTCCAGAAGGAGATGGCGTTTTGCCGGTACCTGGATTTTCGCTGCACTGGCGTTCCTTCTTGGGATGTGCCGGAGTGGAGCGGAGCGCGTCCAGCTCGGTCAGTGTCTGTAGCAGGGCTGCAGCGCAGGCAGTGTCATCGTTTTCGCCTGCCGTCTGTGCGGCGCGAATGGCATCCAACGCCTGGTAACAGGTATCGAACAGCACTGGGCTGGTAGCGATAACGCCTTTCTGCAGGTCATTCAGCACGTGTTCCAGCCCATGTGCAAGTTGTTCGACAGTGGGCATATCGACAGCCCGCGCCGCACCCTTTAGACTATGGGCTGCACGGAAAACTCCCTGAAGTACGGTCTGCCGTTCTTCAGGCGCGAGCTGTGCCTGTTCTATTGCGAGCAGCCCATCGGTCATCGTCTGGACGTGCTCGGCCAGCTCCGCGCGAAAGCTCGCCATCAGTTCTGCACGAATCTTATCACTCAGGGACATGGTGTCCTCCTCCCTGGATACGCACCAGCGAACCCTGGCGACTGATTCGTTCGCGCCAGGTGCCAGCTTGGGGCTGAAATGAGTGCTTGGATCTCACAACTGGTACTGTTTGACCATCTCATGGAGCCGCGTCGCGAGTTCATTCAGGTCCTGCGCGGCTTTTTCGGTTTGGCGCGTGCTGGCCATGCTCTGGACCATTGCCTGGTTGATGTTCTGCATCGCCAGAGCGATTTGCTCGATGCCCGAAGACTGCTGCTGTCCACCGGCGACGACCTGGGCCGCTGCCTGCGCGGATTCATCGATCACGCGGCCGAGCTGGTCGATCACATCGCTTGTTTTCGCCATCAGCCGTTCGCCGTCTTCGACGACCTTGGTGCCTTCTTCCGTCGCCATCACCGTGGCATTGATGCCGTTCTGGATATCGGACAGGATGGCTTTGACCTGGATGGTCGCCTGGCGGGATTGTTCGGCGAGGTTGCGGACTTCGGCGGCGACAACGGCAAAGCCCTTGCCATGTTCGCCGGCGCGTGCGGCTTCGACCGATGCGTTCAGCGCCAGCATGTTGGACTGGGCGGCGATATCGCTGACAGTGGCGGTGATTTCTCCGATTTGTTGGGTTTGTTCGGAGAGGGCGAGGATGTTTTCGGCGATGCCCTCGACACGCGCCTTGATCTGTGCCATGCTTTCGATGCTGTTGTGGACGGCCTCACGTCCACTCTGCGATACGCTCATCGTCCGCTGAGCGGCGTTTGCCACCTCTTGGGCGCGTGCCACGGCTTGTTCGGCGATGGCCTTGACCTCTTCGACGGTGGTCGTCGTCTCGGCGACTGCAGCGGATTGTTCGCTGGAGCCCGAGGCCTGCTGTGTTGTAGCAGCGAGGATCTCGACCGAAGCGGCACTCAGATTGCCGGCCTCTTCACGGATCTGGCTAATCATATACTGCAGAGCAGCGGCTGTCTCGTTCAGCGAGTGACCGAGAGCGATCAACGGATCCATCTCACCGGAATCACTGTTGCCATCGTCTTCTATGGTGAGGCGCTCTGACAGGTTGCCTGTCGCTCCTTTGGCCACGAATGCCATGTAGCGAGCGATCGTCGTCTGCAGTCGTTCCCGCTGCTGACGCTCGGTTTCCAGCATCTGCCGCAAGTGCTGCGTCATACTGGCAAACGCGCTCTGCAACTGTCCGATTTCGTTTTGCAGCGTGACCTCGATCGGGGTGCTGAAATCGCCTGCACTGATCCGCTCACTGGCGCCGGCCAAGTTCATGATTGGGCTGACAATGCCTCGTGTGGCGAAGAACGCAGCTGTCAGTGCACAGATTGCAGTTATCACGCAGACCAATGCAAGCAGCCAGAGTATGGACGATTGTGCGCTGTTCATGTCGGCGACTTCCTGGTCGATGGATGCCAGACCGGCCAGGGCGATCTCAGCGGGCTGTTCGACAACGATTCTCCAGTCGAAGCCATCGAATCCCGGAATGTCATAGTAATCGCCCATTGCACTCGCCGCGTACCCGATCACGATCGGATTGCCGGCCAGATCCATTTGCTCCAGCAGGTAGCCGCTGTTTGCGTGATCGCCACTCAGGATCAGCTCAGCGGGTTGCCACTGCCGTTGCAGCAGGTTGCCTGCCTCGGTCATGATCAACTCGGGGTCGTTGCTGCTAGACGTGTCGGCGATCTGATTGCCCTGCTGGTCGAACATGACTACCTGACCGCCCTGCGAGCGGGATGCCGCGACGTCGGCAAAAGACTGTAGGGCGGTCACGTCGAGGATCGCTTTCAACACACCGAGCGGGCTCCCGTTCCGGTCTATACGAATGGCGATCTCAATCGCGTAGACACCCGCGGAGCTGTCGTACTCGATAGTCCCGACGTAGCTGCCTTGTTCCCAGGCGATGTCCCACCACGGTTCGCCCGATTGCACGAAATCGGACGGCTTGTTGTTGTAGGCGACGGTAAACCCGTTTTTGTCCGTGAAAAAGACCTCGGTAAACGGGGACTCATCGCCTGACAATGAGTTGATGTAGCGCGTCAGCTCCGCATCGTTATCGATTAACGCACGGGTTGTGGATTGTGTGAGTTCGATCTGCTCCTCGCGCATATCGAGCAACCCACGCTCTGCGGCGATCGTTGCGCCTTTTTCAGCTGCTTGCTGGATGATTGGAACGTTGGCCCATCCGCTGACATCGACCATACGTTCGCGCATATATGAGTCGATCTCACCCGTCAACGCGTCCGCTTTGCTCTGCAATGTTGTTCCCACGACCGTTTCACTCAATTCCTGCCGTGCAGCGAGCAAACCGGCCTCCAGGTTGCGTGTCGAACCGCTCAGCAGCAGCACGACGGCAACAGATACCACGAGCAGGGGAAAAAGCGCCAGGACGATCATTTGCGCGCTCGTGGTCACTCGTAGGCTGCGCCAGCCTGGCTTGTTCACAGTACTGTCAGATCCTTGTGTGATGTCCTTCGTCATCCTGGTTGGCCTCCTCCCATGCGACTGAGTCGTCCCGGAGATCACGGAGGATCTCCGGCTGCGTTGGTGCAATCATTACCGCGCCGGTGCTGTTATCCGGCTGCCTGGCGACGTTTCTCACAACTGGTACTGTTTGACCATCTCATGGAGCCGCGTCGCGAGTTCATTCAGGTCCTGCGCGGCTTTTTCGGTTTGGCGCGTGCTGGCCATGCTCTGGACCATTGCCTGGTTGATGTTCTGCATCGCCAGAGCGATTTGCTCGATGCCCGAAGACTGCTGCTGTCCACCGGCGACGACCTGGGCCGCTGCCTGCGCGGATTCATCGATCACGCGGCCGAGCTGGTCGATCACATCGCTTGTTTTCGCCATCAGCCGTTCGCCGTCTTCGACGACCTTGGTGCCTTCTTCCGTCGCCATCACCGTGGCATTGATGCCGTTCTGGATATCGGACAGGATGGCTTTGACCTGGATGGTCGCCTGGCGGGATTGTTCGGCGAGGTTGCGGACTTCGGCGGCGACAACGGCAAAGCCCTTGCCATGTTCGCCGGCGCGTGCGGCTTCGACCGATGCGTTCAGCGCCAGCATGTTGGACTGGGCGGCGATATCGCTGACAGTGGCGGTGATTTCTCCGATTTGTTGGGTTTGTTCGGAGAGGGCGAGGATGTTTTCGGCGATGCCCTCGACACGCGCCTTGATCTGTGCCATGCTTTCGATGCTGTTGTGGACGGCCTCACGTCCACTCTGCGATACGCTCATCGTCCGCTGAGCGGCGTTTGCCACCTCTTGGGCGCGTGCCACGGCTTGTTCGGCGATGGCCTTGACCTCTTCGACGGTGGTCGTCGTCTCGGCGACTGCAGCGGATTGTTCGCTGGAGCCCGAGGCCTGCTGTGTTGTAGCAGCGAGGATCTCGACCGAAGCGGCACTCAGATTGCCGGCCTCTTCACGGATCTGGCTAATCATATACTGCAGAGCAGCGGCTGTCTCGTTCAGCGAGTGACCGAGAGCGATCAACGGATCCATCTCACCGGAATCACTGTTGCCATCGTCTTCTATGGTGAGGCGCTCTGACAGGTTGCCTGTCGCTCCTTTGGCCACGAATGCCATGTAGCGAGCGATCGTCGTCTGCAGTCGTTCCCGCTGCTGACGCTCGGTTTCCAGCATCTGCCGCAGGCGCTCTACCATCTGGTTAAATGTAGTTGCCAGGATGCCAGTTTCATCGCCTGTCTGCAAGTCCACCCGGACGTCCAGGTCCCCATCCGTAACCTTTCGGGCTGCCTGGGTGATCCTCACGATGGGACGGGCGATCCGTCCGGAGATGAACCACAGCAACAGCAACGAACCCAGAACCAACGCCATACTGATACCAATCAACCGCCAAACCATCGTCATCGCTCGTGAGTTGACCTCGTCGTAGGGGACGCGGACATCGATGTACCACGGCGTTGGCGTGTTGCCGAATTGAACCGGCACATCGATCTCGATCTCAACAACACGGTTACGGATGAGGGCCGCACCTGGCGCGAGAGCCGTGATTGCCTCGGCGTCTGCCTCGTCCCAGTACAAACCTTCAGCGCGCGCGGATTTCCCGACCAGTTCCGGACGCCCGGTGGCTCCTGCCAGCATGCCATCGCCCGTGATCAGCGCCAGTTTTCCTGCACCGTTAGAAATCTGCATCTCGTCGCATATTTGCTGCAAAAAAGCGAGATCGAGATCTACACCGGCGATGCCATGGAAGCTATCGTTAACCATAATTGGCACGACGAGTGAAGTCATCAAAACGTCGCGTCCCTGCACAGGGTAAACATAAGGCTCGATGATCGCTTCTTGCCTGGTTGTTCTCGGTAGTAGATAATAGGCTCCCGCACCTTCTACTTCGTAATCCATGGGTGTCTCGACCTGGATTTCCCCGGCTTCATTCCGGTTCCAGTAGGCAATGAAACGTCCGGTCTCGTCGTATGGTTTCTTCCCCCGGAACTCGTTGTCCTGTCTATCAAAAGCATCCGGTTCCCATAGGGTATAGGTCCCCACGAAGTTTGGGTTCTCAACCGTCACCTGGCGCAAAATGGCGTTTACCTGATCGCGTGTCAGGTTGGCTGGCATATCTGTACTCTTAACTGCAGCCAGGCTCTGCGCCAGTGTACGGGCTGCATCCAGTGCGAACTCGACCTCTGCCTGGATACGCATTGCCGCTAACTGCGTTTGTGCGGTAGCTTTATCCGTTTCCATTTCGATACCTGCTGCGCGCAGGGACAAAGCTGCATAGGCGATGATCGTTCCCACTGCAAGCAACAGGCACAACCCCGCCCACACACCGATTTTCGCCTGGATAGATCTCCGTCTGGACATGAATACATCGACCATATTGCTTCCTCCTTCGGGTGGACGGGTCATCTCCCGTACTGTATCTCGCCCCGTTACGTTGGGCTGAATCTTTACACATCGTCCTCGTTGAATCGTAACACTGTAGAGTTCTCGTCAAGTGAGTTCTTCATCAATGATGAGCCGCCTGTCTGCCAGCAAATTGGAGAGGTTCAGGACGACCAGCAGCGCATCTTTTCCTTCCCCATACGGGGCTGTCCCACGGACGTATTCGGCAGGCAAGCTGCGTATCGTGTCGGGGACCTCACGTATCATGCCCGTCGCGATCCTCTCGACAGCGAGTATACGGTCCACGATCAAGGCAATCTGCATCCCTGCGCTTTCTACTACGACCAGATATCTCGTCTCCGGCTGTTGGTCCCTGTGATTGTGTATATGGCGAGCCAGCCCGAAAAACCGTTGGATGTCCAGTACGGAGACCACACGTCCCCGCAGGTTGACCACGCCAACCAGCCAATCGGGTACGCGCGGTACGCGCGTGATCCTCTGGATGGGTCCCATTTCGCGTACGTAGTGCACATCGAGTCCGTAGACCTCGTTACCCAGCCCGATCAGAACCAGCTCGGTCTGGTCACTGCTGTCTTCGTCCGCTGGAATGCGTGCGAGCTGTGCTGCGCGCTGGTCCCAGATCTGTCGCACCATCTCCGCTGAGACATCATCCTGCGTTGCCGTGAATGCGTCGTATGGGCGTGCTGTGGGCGAGTCGTCTCCAGGTTTCATCGGCTTGCGGGCCTCCTTTCGCCTTCCTCCGTCATGGGATGGCACTGCATCGTTTCTGCTGGCTGTCGACTGCCTGCCGCAGGCATCCGACCGTTATCTCCGTGCAGCCTGGGACAATATCTCCATCCTCGTACCCGGCGAGTAAGCGCATCACGTTGCTGAATGATTTTGCCGCCAGTGTCTGTTGTCCGTTTCGATCGTACAGCTCAGCCAGGCCGAAATGGCCGAGTACGTGCTGGCGGTCGATGTACACCACGGTCTTCATCGCCTGAATCGCCTCTGGCAGTCGGGCCTGGTGTTGGAGCACCAATGCCAGGATGTAGTGAGCATCGACGGACAACCGGTCCATTTCGCTTGCTTTCCGGCAGTACAGCTCGGCGTTGGGCCAATCGCCCAGGTTCGCATAGGCTTTTCCCAACAACAAGCAGACCTGCGCTTGCGCTGTATTGGCAGCGTTCGCGTATGCCAGCAGTATATCTCGGGCCTGTTCCGGATGTCCGAAGAAAAGCAGCTCGCGAGCACGTTCCAGCGATGACTCCACAGAAGATGAGTTAGATGGGATATCCGGTTCAGGCGGAGGGGCTGCAACAGCCGGCAGTTGTGGCTCGGGCACAAGCGATTTGACGGGCGCTGGCTGCCATGCAATGGCTTCGATAGGATTGTTCGATACTGGCTGGGGCAGCCATAACGGTCCGCTATGTTCACCATTGCGCTGGTAGAATGTAGCCCCCGGGTAGTTGTGGCTCCGGAATTGCGTAAACATGTCCATCGAGTTCTCGGCATGCCCAACCAGCAGCCATCCACCTTCTGCGAGGGCATTGTGAAACCGGGCGATTGTCTTGCGCATCCCTGCGGTAGAGAAATAGATCATCACGTTGCGACACACGATCAAATCCATGTGCGTGGTGTTGGTACGGTAGGTGGGATAGTCATCCTCCGCCAGGTTGAGCGGTGCGAAGGTAACCATTTGGCGAATCTTGGGGTGTAATTCGTATCTGTTTCCTTGCTGCGAAAAATAGATTGGGCGCAGCCGCCTGGCGAGATCTTCGCGGAACGACCACTCGCCATATATCCCGGCGCGCGCGCGTTCCAGTGTGCTCGTGTTGATATCGGTAGCCAGGATCGTGACTGCCCAATCGTCGATGTCGGGCAGCAGTTCACGTAACACGATTGCCAATGAGTAGGCTTCTTCACCCGATGCACAGCCAGCGCTCCAGATGCGCAGCGTACGCAGTGTTCTGCGCCGGTCGATGATCTCGGGCAAGACGTGCTCCGATAACGCCTTGAAGTGTCCGGCGTTGCGGAAAAAGTGCGTCTCGCCGATCGTCAAGGTGTTGACCAGTTGCTCGAAGTAGTATGGGCCACTGCCTGGGTCCCGCAGTAACCGGATGTATTCGTCCAGACTTTGGCAGGGAGAAGCAGCGAATGCCTGCCGTACACCCCGTTCGATCTCAGATCGACGGTTTTCGGGAAAGAAAAGGCCGCTATGGTCCTGGACTAGCCGGCTCAGCGTCTGGATTTCCCTGTCGCTCAAATCGGCCATTACGGATGAAGGTTGTAGAGCGGAACAGGTCATACGTGATCCTCGGTACCCGGTTCGCCGTTTGAGCTGGTACGGCTGTCTGTTGTTTCAAGGGTGGGTGTGAGCATGCCCAAACCCGCGTTGAGATCTTGACCTTGGGATCCGATCAGTTGCTCCAGGTCGAGCAGCAGGATCAGGTCTTCAGGGGTACGAACGACACCCGCTACGGAAGGGGCGTCTCCCTGGCCATGTGGAAAAACCTGGTCGGTAGCGATGACCTGCTCGGACGGTAAGGCCATTACGTCTATCACTGCATCGACGACCAGTCCGCAAGCTCGTTCCTGCATTTGCACCAGGATAATCGGTGTGTGCAGATGCCAGTCGATCCTGGGCAGACCCAGGTAGCGGCGCAGGCTGATAACGGGGACTGGCTTCCCCTTGACAGTGATGAGTCCTTCTAACAGATCGTTCATTTGTGGCAGAGGGGTAATCGTCACCATCTCGATGATCTGGGTGATGCACTCGATGGGCAAACCATACGTCTGTTTGCCTAGCCGGAACGTCACGATGTGTCGTTGGGCGGACAAACACCGCGGCTCGGCGACTGTCGAATTGTTACTCATCCTGTCATAGCCTTTCCGCACGCATTGCGTTGTGCTGTGCTCAAAGGGAATTCTCGCCCCTGTGTCGCCGGGCATGGCTCGACTCATGATGAGTTCTCACAGCACAATACAAGCATCCTCAGGTTGTAAAGAGGGGAAATATCCTACAGTTGACATTATAGCATTGACTGCTGAAAAGGACAAACAGGTATGGTTGAGGGTGCGGCCAGGATTTTTCGCGACAAGTGTAGCGCCTTTGACACGACCTGCCCATTGCTCGCCAGCCCCAAAATTTCCGGACGCACGCGTAGTTG
>CAZPTF010000060.1:12896-15650 GCA_964589015.1 uncultured Anaerolineae bacterium | reverse complement strand
GATGTCAATGCGGCACGTCCGGATATCCTGCTGGTCGGCATGGGGACGCCCTTGCAGGAGAAGTGGATTGCTGCGCATCGTGCGGAGTTGAATGTTCCCGTCTGCTGGAGTGTTGGTGCGCTGTTCGACTATGTCGCGGGTGTCGTCCCGCGTGCCCCGCACTGGATGTTGGACAATGGGCTCGAATGGCTGTATCGGCTCTATCTGGAACCGCGTCGTTTGGGATACCGCTATCTCATCGGCAATCCGCTGTTCTTTTGGAGAATACTCAGGCAACGGCTGGCCGGGAAATGGAGACAGAACGATTGAAAATTCTCATCAGCTACCCTCCTCTGAGTGGCAGGGGCAGTCCTATGCTGACGCAGAATCGCCAGTTTCAGTGGTATCACATGCCCTCATTCATCTATCCAGTGGTGGCTGCATCGGCGGCGACCCTTCTACAACAGCATGGCTTCGATGTGCTGTGGAACGATAGCATTGCACAGTCCTGGTCAACTGCGCAGTTCTTCTCCTATTTTTCTGAGGAAGCACCCGATGTGGTCGTGTTCGAGACGAAGACTCCGGTCATCAGGCAACACTGGGCATTGATCGACGCATTGAAGGCGATTCACCCCCAGTGCCGTTTCGTGTTGATGGGCGATCACGTCACGGCGTTCCCGGAAGAAAGCCTGCGCAGTTGTCGGGTTGATTTTGTGATCACGGGGGGAGACTTCGATTTTTCGCTGCTGAGCATCGCGTGCCATCTGCGGGACAGAACGTCCCTTGCATCCGGCATCTGCTACCGTGATGGCGAGAACCTGGTGAATACCGGCCACTTCGAACTACGTGAAGAGCTCGACGGCCTGCCCTTCATTGACCGGGTGCTGACAAAGGCACACCTCTATGGCGAGAAGTGGAAAAAACGCACGCCGTTTTTTTATACGATGGCCGGACGCGATTGCCCGTGGGGAAAATGTACGTTCTGTGCGTGGACGGTGCTGTTCCCGACCTTCAGGACCCAGTCTCCGGAGCGGTTGCTCGATGAGATCGGATTCCTGATCGATACACATGGGGCGCGTGAGATCTTCGACGATACGGGTACTTTTCCCGGAGGCGGCTGGCTGGCCCGTTTCTGCGCTGGGATGATCGAGCGGGGTTATGCGCAAGCAATTCTCTTTTCCTGTAATATGCGTTTCGGTGGACTGGGGCCGGAACATCCCCGCTTGATGAAGCGCGCCGGGTTCCGCAAACTGAAGATGGGTTTGGAGTCGGCAAACCAGGCGACGTTGGACCGCCTCAACAAGGGTACGACAGTCGCGCGTATCCAAGAGGACTGCCGCCGGATCCGTGATGCCGGGCTTGACATTCACCTGACAGTCATGGTAGGCTATCCCTGGGAAACACGAGACGACGCACAGAGGACTCTCGATCTGGCTGCCGAGCTCATGGAGAGCGGTCAGGTGGAAATGCTGCAATCGACGGTGGTGGTGCCTTACCCCGGCACTCCCCTGTATGAAGAGAGCTTTCAGAACGATTGGTTTCGCTTTTCCGCGAAGGAGTACGAACGTTTCGATATGTCGGAACCGGTGTTGAGGACACCCGACATGTCTCCCGAAGAAATCTCCCAGCTCTGTGCCACTGTCTACAAGGTGTTCCTCCGTCCGCGTTTCATGTGGCGACAATTGCTGAGGGTGAGGTCGGTGCGGGACCTTGGGTATCTGTGGCGTGGTGTCCGTGCCGTCTACGGGCACTTACGCGACTTCCTGCGCAAAAACTCTCGTGGTAATGGTGACAATTACCTATGAAGTCTGCTCATGAGTCTCGAAACAGTCTGGATTACCTCGTCAAACAAGCGATACTCATTTTGCTCCTTGCCTATCTGGTTTTGGCTGGCGGGACGCTGAATGGGTTGCTGCGTTTTCATCTCCATGTGATCTCTCACATTCTAAGCGCTCTTGTCTTGGGCATCTGGCTGGGGACTGCATTGTGGCAGCGTAGAAAAATCGCGAGGCCGGGACTCGAGTGGGCGATTTTGTTCGTGTTTGCCATCCAGATTGTAACGACTCTGCTCTCTTCCGATCTGCGGCGCAGCCTGGGTTGGTTGGGGATGATGGTGCTCTATGGGTTGGTTTTCTACCTGGTTTACGATCTCTCCAGGCATGGCTGGCCCGCGACTCTGATAGTGAAAAGTCTGCTCATCGTTGGCGGCATCGTCATTGCCTGGGGGGTGGTCGACATCCTGGCCTGGTATTTGAACTGGCTCAGCCAGTCGGGAGGCAGAATCATCCCTACGCAGCCGCTTCGTCTCTACACACTGTTGGGCGATGCCAATATGTTGTCCGGCTTTCTCAACCTGCTCCTTCCCCTTGCGCTCATTCGTTTCGTCAATACGCGCCGCAGCCTTTCCCGGCTGATTCTGCTCGGCTGGCTGGCTGGCAATCTTCTGGTGCAGTTCTTCACATCGTCCCGCGGCGGTTGGTTGGGAACGATTGCCGTGTTCGTGACCTTGGTTGTGCTCATCGCAGCGGCCTTCGGCGGTTGGCGCGACCGGTTGATACTCTGGTGGCGGGTGGGCCGGCGGCGGAAATGGCTGTTATTCCCTGCCGGCGCTGTTGTATGTCTGCTTGTGTTGCTGATCGCTGTTGTGGGTTGGTACCAGCTCAACCATCCGACTCATGGCGGAATCTGGGAGGCACGCCGTGTCTTCTGGCAAACTGCCTGGCAGGCTTTTGTTTCCTCCCCGTGGTACGGGACCGGCCCTTTTACCTTCAGTAC
>CAZPTF010000060.1:0-12796 GCA_964589015.1 uncultured Anaerolineae bacterium | reverse complement strand
CCCACTATTGGGTTGTTGGTCGTCGTGATTGCAGCAATGACGCTTGCGAAGGATGCGGCTCCGGCCGAGAACGAGCAGGATTTGCTTCATGGCATTCATCCGCTGTGGTTTGTCCTGCCAGCCGTCTTCCTGGTCGGAGGGAGTGTGTGGTCTGATCGTGCCTATTATCCGTTCTGGCAGGCGGTGCAGCTGACACAGCGTGGTGAGTGGCAGCAAGCGGCTCCATTGTTCGATCTGGCGGTCGAACGTGATGAGGGCTTCCCGTTCTATCACTTGCAGCAGGGTTATGCCTGGGGCGTGTTGGCTACCCAGAGGGATGCCGCATCGACTGCGGACATGGAGACAGCACTCACAAACGCCATCGCTGCGTACGAGCGCGGAGTGACCTTAGAGCCCTATTACTCTCTCAACCACGCGAATCTATCCGCCCTGTATTGGCAAGCGGAAGAGAAAGACCGTGCTGTTGCGGAAATGCAGCGCGCGATCGAGCAGACACCTGACGTCGTACCCTATTATCTTAACCTCGCGCGCTACGCAGAAGACATGGGGCAGTGGGACGATGCGATCACAAACTACCAGCAGGTGCTAGACATGCGTCCCGATCTGGCGGATGCCGGGCATTACTGGCAGAGTACACCGGTCAAGCAAGCGGCCCTGGCCTCCTGGAACGCTGCACATGCGCCCAAACCCGTACCCGATTCCCCTACGAGTTATGCAGACTACTTGCAGGTTGGATGGGACGCGTTCGATCGGGAAGACTGGACTTCGGCACAAGATGCCTTCTTGCAGGCGCGTGCGATTTCCCCCGCGAGCCTGGCAGCATATAATGGTTTGGCACGGGCCAATATTGCCCTGGGTGATTACATTCGCGCGGAATCGTTCGCGCGCAAGGGGCTGAGTATCTTTACCCAGGGTGTCGGGGACAAATTGGATTTGTTGTTGACTTACGGTGAAGTTGCTTATCGCCAGGGGCGGCTCAAGGACGCGATCAAACGGTACGAAACGGCGCTGGGCATGGTCGAGCAGCCGACCATCTACGGCAGAGGAACGATCGGTTGGTCACCCTATGGCTGGTTCGTATTCCAGAGAGAGAGTATCCAGCCCGATATGCTTCCGCAACTGGAACGGTTGGAGATGACTGACTCGACCGCGGAGCGACTGGTTGATTTGGCGCATTGGTATGAGGAAGCGGGCCAGCCGGACAAGGCGGCTGAGACGTACTGGCGAATTCTCGCGCTTGTCCCTGACTTCGAGCCTGCTCTCGAAGGGGCGTCCGGGATCGACTAGCTCTCGTGTGCGTCCAGGTATCACACATCGCTGCTATCCTGAAAGACAGCAAAGGCTGATCTGATGAGTGCTGAACGCGGGCAAACGGCAAACGGCCCTTCTTTATCCGGGATGTGGACGCATTTGGTATGGCTGAACACGGATCGACTGTTGATCCTGATCTTGTTTCTGGGCTTGTTCATGATGGCTGTCCGGTTACCCACCGATACGGATACCTGGTGGCACATTCGGACCGGACAGTATATCGTCGAAACTCACCATATTCCCTTGCAGGATCCCTTTTCGCATACTGTCCCGGGTGAGCCGTGGCATTACAATGGTTGGTTATCACAGCTTCTCCTGTTTATAGTCTACCGCTGGACAGGGATGCCTGGCCTTGCGCTGGGGCTGGCCGCGGTGATTGTGGCCGCATATTGGTTTGTCTATCAACAATGTGAGGCGAACGTCTATGTTCGTGCTTTTGCGGTGGTACTGGGTGCGCTTGCCTCCGCTCTGTATTGGATCGCCCGTCCGCAAATTTTGACCTTCCTTCTGGCAAGTATCTTCCTTTACCTCCTTTACCTTTACAAACGTCGGGGACGTAACTATCTCTACCTGCTCCCCCTTCTATTCATCGTATGGGTTAACGTCCATGCTGGATTCATCATCGGATTCGTTCTGCTTGGCATCTACATCCTGGGAGAGCTAGCCAATCGTTTGGTCGGATTGGGGACTGCGCCGGTGTTGTCGTATCGGCAGATCCGGTTGCTGTTGTTCACGGTGGTCGTCTCCATTCCGGCGGTTTTGGTGAATCCCACCACGTATCGCATGCTGGGCTATCCTTTTTACACAATTGGAATCAAAGCGCTGCAGGACTACATTGAGGAATGGGGATCACCCAATTTCCACGAGATCCCTGCTCAACCATTTCTGTGGATGTTTCTCATCTTGCTGGCTGTGATTGCGTTGTCCGATTTTCGGATCGATTTCACAGACCTGTTTCTAATAGGCGTCCTGGGTTACATGTCGTTTATGGCGGTACGCAATGTGGCGCTCTTTGCTCTGGCTGCGACGCCTGTGCTCGCTCGCCATGCAGAGAGCACGCTCCTGCAACTGCTTGATGCCTGGAGACGGCGGACGCCGTGGGGACCGTGGGTTGATCGCCTGCTCGCGCACCGGTTCTCCCAAACGCCTCTTATGCTCGCGGTCAACTGGCTGCTGTTGGGTCTGGTCGTGTTGCTTGCACTCGGTGTAGTCATCAAACCGTTGTTGCCAACGAACACTGCGAAAGAATTGAAGGCACGGTTGCCGGTAGATGCCGTATCTTTCATCGAGGAAAACGGACTCCCACGGGAATTGTTCAACAGTTACAACTGGGGCGGGTATCTGATCTGGCGGCTGTATCCGGAATATCGCGTGTTCATTGATGGGCGCACCGATCTCTACGCCGATACATTCATACGGCGCTATCTGGAAGTTACGCTGGTGCGCGGCGACTGGAAGGAGACGCTCGACCGGTATCACGTGAACACGATTCTGGTGGAGAAGGAAAGTCTACTGGCGAATTTCTTGCTGCAATCGGTGGGCTGGTCGTTGGTCTATCAGGATGAGCTGGCAGTGGTCTTTGTGCGTGATGGATTGCTCGTGCCGGGTAGTTCGAAGTGAGCCGAGTTGGGGTGGGATATCGTTCGTGCGGAGAGTGTGGCTGAGCAATCGAAATGAGCGTGTGTCTGAAGTGAGTCCCCTGGGCAAGATCGCGAAAATCCTCAAGCTCGTTCTGCTTGGCCTGGCGGTGCTCTATCTGGTCGCCTATGTCGCGATTGCCATGGCACGGATCGCCTACCCGTTCGAGCTGGAATGGCGGGAAGGTGGGGCCGTCGATCACATCGTTCGCATCCTCGCGGGCGAAAAACTCTATGTGGAACCCAGTGTGGCATTTGTGCCCTATACCTACACGCCGCTGTTCTTCTATGTCTCGGCTGGTGTGGCCAAAGTGCTCGGCGTTGGTTTCACTCCGCTGCGCCTGGTGTCGTTTGTCTCTTCGTTGGGCAGTCTTCTCTTCATCTACTTGTTGGTCAAACGGGAGACAAGAGCTACCTATTACGGCGTTCTCTCTGCCGGTCTCTTCGCTGCGACGTTCCGCGCCGCCGGGGCTTGGTTCGATATTGCCCGAGTGGATTCCCTCTTCCTGGTATTGTGTCTGGCGACGGTCTATCTGGTACGAGCGGAATCGTCACGGCTGGGTTATGCGTGTGCCGGTGTGTTGATGGCACTCGCGTTCCTCGCAAAGCAAACCGCGTTGCCGGTCTGCTTGCCCTTGCTGGTGTATGCCATCATCTTCCGGCGCCGCCTGGCGCTCTACTTGCTGGGCGCGGCAGGCCTGCTCATACCCGCTAGTACGATCATCCTCAATCACCTGCACGATGGCTGGTACTATTACTACGTTTTCGTGTCACCGCGTCAGCATGCGATCGTGTCCGAGATGTTCGTTGGTTTTTGGACCAGTGATATGCTGATTTTGTTCGTGGCCTTCGCGTTCGCGGCAGCCTATCTAATTCTGGCATACCGGGAGGGAAGCAGGCAGAACGCGGTCTTCTATGCGCTGCTCCTTGGAGGTGGGTTAGGCGCTTCGTGGTTTTCGCGGCTGTCCAATGGAGGGTACAACAACGTGCTCATGCCTGCGTATGCAACGCTGAGCATTTTGTTCGGGCTGGGGCTGCACAAATCGTTGGGGTTTATGCAAATCGTACCCGAGCGGAAGCGATTCGTGGCAACCACCTATGTATTTCTGTTGTGCATCATCCAGTTTGCCTCGCTGCGCTATGACCCGGTTGCCCAGGTGCCCACACAGGCGGACGTGGATGGCGGGAGCCAGCTCATCCGGAGCCTGCAACAAGTACCCGGACAGGTGTTTCTTCCGTACCACGGCTATTTGCCCATCATGGCAGGGAAACAGAGTTTCGGATCAGGCATGGCGTTCTTCGATATGCAGGGAGATAGTGGACCGGTTAAGCAGCGGCTGGTCGAAGACATGAGACGCGCGATTCGCCAGCAGCA
The DNA here is from genome assembly GCA_964589015.1 of uncultured Anaerolineae bacterium. Taxonomy (GTDB): domain Bacteria; phylum Chloroflexota; class Anaerolineae; order DAOTYC01; family DAOTYC01; genus CAZPTF01. Next base: position 8,473 of record CAZPTF010000060.1, on the reverse strand, counting down.
ATTCGACACGATCGTGATCGATGCGCCTTTTTCGTGGTTTTCCGACACCTGGTTCCCGGAAGTTCACGATTACTACGTCCTGCAACGAACTATCTTTACCGATCCGGACGTGTTCTGGCCAGTGACGGGCATGCCCACCCGCCCGGAATGGTGGTATATCCCCAAACCGGCCACCACTCAATAGTGTGCTCCTGGGTTGTACCATGTGGGGAGCTTGAAAGCCCGCCCCGCGTGCGGATAATTGTTTTACATTGGGAGCGGTGCTATAATCAGGCAGGCGGTCAGGGCCAGCGATTGGCGGGAGATAGCGGCAGAGCTGTCCTTTTCGCGCCACTTTCTGTTGTCAAATCTCAGGCTCAGGAGTATAATGACCCTGGTATGTTACGCCAGGGTCAGTGTCTCTCCGGCGATATCCGATTCCGCATGTCGCGTTCGGACTGGAAGTGGAGACAGCCGTGCGGTCCGTTTCTCGCAGGCGACACCGATCGATTTGTCAGGAGATGTACATGCCGGACGTGACTGTAATTCTACCGACCTTCAACGAACGTGACAACATCACATTGCTAATCGAAGGCATCCTGGATAGCGTCAAACCGTCTCCTGAGGTGTTAGTTGTGGATGACAATTCACCTGACGGGACGTGGCAGATTGTCAGCGAGTTGGCGGCTGCTCATCCGACGATTCGTCTGATCAGACGTATCGATGAGCGCGGGTTGACATCGGCGATCAGCCGAGGAATCCAGGAGGCACAGGGCAATGTCGTGGTATGGATGGACACCGATCTGTCGATGCCACCGGAAAAGATCCCAGACTTACTTGCTGCACTGGACGGGAACGATCTGGCGATTGGCTCGCGTTACCTCGCAGGCGGTCGTGATATAGGGCATTCGTTTCTGGCGAAGGCTTTCAGTGTGACAATCAATTTTTTCGCCGGGTTGTTCCTTGGTTTTTCTGTTACGGACTACACCAGCGGTTTTCTGGCTGTCAGGAAGGAAGTCTTCGACCGGATCGACCTGACGGGGGACTACGGTGAGTACTGTATCGACCTCCTCTATCGTGCCAGGAAGCTAGGCTATCGTCTCAAGGAAGTTCCCTATGACTGTGTCGAGCGACATGCCGGCGAATCGAAAACAGCAACAAACCTGCTGGGCTTTTTTAGTCGCGGGAGCAAGTATGTGACTACGATTCTGCGCCTGCGGTTTTCGAGAATATAGGGTGTCTGCGTCCCACAAAAGAACCGGCCTCCGACCGGAACAACATAGAGACAGACCTGTGGCGGCAACCCGCGCTGTTTTGGCCTGTTGCTAGTAAGAGGGCTATGGAACGAGAAGAATATGCCAAGATGTTTGATCTGGAGGATTCCCACTGGTGGTTTCTTGGCAAACAGGCGATCGCGCAAAAACTGATTTCGAGCTACGTATCATTTTCTCCTGAAGATCAGATCCTGGATGTCGGCTGTGGTACAGGTGGGATGATGCAGGTGCTGCAGCGCTACGGGACGACCTTTGGTTTGGATATCTGTAGTCTGGGACTGCAATTTGCCAGCCAGCGGGGCTTCAAGTTGCTTTCACAAGGATCTGCCTTGAGTCTACCTTTTGCGGGTAATACGTTCGCGTTGGTCACCAGTTTCGACGTGTTGTATCACGAACAGGTCGACAGCGACTTGCAGGCTTTGCGGGAGTTTCATCGGATATGCCGTCCCGGTGGTGTGTTGCTGCTGACTGACTCGGCTCTGCCGATTTTGCGCAGCCAACACGATGAGGCTTATCACGCGACGCGGCGCTATACGGCGCGACAACTACGTGAGAAAGTGGAAGCAGCGGGTTTTCGTATCCGGAAGCTTTCGTACATGAACACGCTTCTTTTCCCTGCTGTGTTCGCAGTGCGGTTATGGAAGCGTCACGTTTACGAAAGCGGCGTTCCCTGCTCCGATTTGTGGGCGGTTCCCCCTCTGCTCAATCGGGTTTTATATTCGATATATCGTCTGGAGGCCAATCTCGTACCGTTCGTCAATTTGCCGATTGGCTCTTCGTTGGTGTGTGTCGCGCAGAAGGAAATCGCTTGAAGCGGGCACATTTGGAAGCCACGGAAGAAAGTGATGTCTCAAAAATGGAGTCTGAACGGATCGTCGTATGTTCGACCCAAACCGTGAAATCAGGTTGGGCACGGGGTCTCCTTTCGGTGGCGCTTTGTTTCTTTTTCGCCTTCCGGTTCTATTCCCTGGGGCAGTTAATCTATCTCCTTTTTGCCGCCGGGCTGCTGGCTGTGGCACTCTTGATTATTTTCAATCTCTTGTCCGGACGAATCCAGAATCTTCTATGTAGTCTCGGAATCAGCCTGTTTTTTGGGGATCTGGTCTTCTATCAGATCGATTTCGGGAGCATGCTCAATGCGATCCGGAACATGAACTACCTGTTTCTGCTCCTCTCTACACTGCTGATATTGTTGTCGTTCTGGGCACGGGCCTACCGGTGGCGTTGGTTCTTCCCGATGAGGAAATCGATGCCATTGCTGAGTCTCTTCTCGGCCTTGAGCATCGGTATTGCGGCGAATTCCTTGTTGCCTGCGCGGGTGGGGGAATTCGTACGTGCCTACGTCCTGGGGCGTCACGAACGGCTGAGCAAAACCACAGCTTTTGCGACGATCGTGTTGGAACGGGTCTTCGACGGGTTGACCATTCTTCTGTTTCTGCTGTTGGTCGTCGTGCTGATCGGCCTGCAGAGCACGGAGTTGCACTACATGGCGTTGGCTGGCGGCGTCTTCTATGCGGGCGCTATCGTGGTCCTCTTGTTGATCTACTTCCAAGAGCGTTGGTTGGAGCGTCTGATCGACAGGGTATGTCCGATTTCGCTGCGAGAAAGCGCGACCGGGTTGCTGCGTGCGTTTGCCGCCGGGTTGGCATCGATTCGGAGCGTCCGTCAGTTGGCGGTCATTTCTGCGCTCTCACTGGTGTGTTGGACGATCATTGCAGGTTCTTTCTGGCCCGTCTTGGTGGCATTCGATTTTGGGGTCCCTGTACCTTACTACACTCCTTTTCTGCTTGTCGCCATCCTGGGGCTCAGTCTGATGATCCCAGCTGCACCGGCCGGAGTTGGGGTCTTCCAGTGGGGCTGTATGCTTACATTGCAGCTCGTATTCGCTCCTCACGTTGCTTCGCTCGGCGCCGACTTTGGCGCACAGGTTGGTGCCTTCTCGCTGGTGCTGCATATCTCGCAGGTCGTGCCCGAAGTGGTGCTGGGCCTGGTTTGTTTTTTGTACGAAGGGCTGAATTGGCATGAGGTCAAAGCCGGTCTCGAGACCTGAGCCGGCGACAGGTTTCGGCGGGGAAGATGGCACTTAAATGGTCGAAAACAAATTGGCTGATCGTGTGTCTCTTTTTCTTCGTTCTAGCGGTTCGGGTTGTCACGGCCCTGTTCTTGCGCCAACCTGGCTACATGGACGCCTACTACTACAGCAATCTTGCCGAAAATCTCCAGCGTGGTAACGGGTTCATCGACTATGTGATCTGGAACTTTCTGGACATGCCGCGTGCCCTTCCGCAGCCCGCGTGCCTGTACTGGATGCCTCTCACTGCCTGCGTCATCTATCCGTTTTATCGTCTGTTCGGGGTTTCATTTCCCGTGGCACAGTTCCCGTTTATCGTGCTCTCCACCGTGCTGGCTTGGGTCACCTACCGGATCAGCAACGAGCTTTCCGGACGGCGGGATCAAGCCCTTCTTGCCGGTGTTCTCATCGCATTCAGCGGTTTTTATACGGTCTTCTGGGTGACTACCGATAGCTTTGCACCGTTTGCCGTGGCGGGCAGCCTGGCAATGTACACCGCCGGGCGAGGGTTAAAAAGCGGCCGTCCCGGCTGGTTTGCTCTCAGCGGTGGCTTTGCCGGACTTGCTCACCTGACTCGCGCCGATGGCGTGCTGCTGCTGGTTGCGGTGTGTGTGGCGGTTCTGGCATGGGGCTACATATACCGGCAACAATGGCGACAGGTACTCGTGGCGTTAGTGCTGTCTGTTGTGGTTTATGCAGCGGTTATGGCGCCTTGGATTGTTCACAACTGGCAGGCGACAGGGAGTCCGCTGAGGCAAAGCGGCTTGCAAACCCTCTTCCTGCGCGATTACGACGAGCTATACAGCTATGGCCGTGAACTGACCCTCTCCTATTATCTCGCCTGGGGTTGGCGCGCAATCCTCGGCTCCAAATTGCAGGCTGTATGGTTTGGTGTTCAAAATCTGGTTGCGGTCAACCTGATGATCTTCCTGATGCCACTGACGATATGGGGTCTGTGGACCTGGCGAAAGCGGATCGAACTGCTGCCATTCGCCATTTACGCGGTTCTGTTGTACATGACGATGACCCTTTTGTTCACGTTTCCTGGCATGCGTGGCGGGCTGTTTCATTCGAGTGCGGCGCTTTTGCCAGGGTTTTTCGCAGCATCCGCCTGCGGGCTGCGCAGGTTCGTTCAGTTTATGGCGAAACGCCGCGCCAGTTGGAACGAAGCCTCGGCATTCAAGTTCTTTTCGGTGGCATTGGTCTGTCTGGCGTTCGGTTTGAGCGCTTTCTTGTATCTGAGGAGTGTTTTGGGCCAGCATGAGGTGACACTACCCTGGCGGAGCCGTAATCTTATCTATCATGAGGTCGGTGCCTGGCTGCAGGAAAAAGGACGTGATGAGGGACCTGTAATGGTCAATGATGCGCCGGCCTTCCATTATTTCACGCACATCCCGGCTGTATCTATTCCGAACGAAAACCTGGAGGTTGTCATCGAGGCTGCGCAGCGCTATGGAGTGGAATACCTGATTCTGGAAGCGGATCATCCGAGTCCGTTGCAGGCAGTCTATGAGGGCAGATATGACGATCCACGACTGGAGATGCAGACGACACTGACAGGGCCCAGTGGCGCTGCCGTCGAGCTTTGGTATGTGGAGCAGCAGCCATGAGGTCGAATCATGTACGGCTGCTGGTGGTGAGCGGTGCTGGGGTGATCCTGTCTGCTTGTCTCTATCTGGGAGGAATCGTCTGGCGAGGAGAGATGTTGGGCTTCCCCTTGGATGATGCCTGGATCCACCAGACCTACGCACGCAATCTGGCGTACGACGGCCAATGGAGCTACGTGGCGGGCCAGGTGAGCATGGGATCGACTGCACCGTTGTGGACGCTGGCGCTTTCGCTGGGCTATGCGTTCGGGGTGGATCTCCACGTGTGGGCGTTTCTGTTGGGCGCTGTGACACTTGCGTTGGTGGCGTGGCTCTCTTGGCGGGTGAGTAACCGCTTGTTCGGTGAGTCGCCCGCCGTTGGGTTGCTGTCTGCAGCCGTCTGTGTGTTCGAGTGGCATCTCGTCTGGGCGGCATTCTCGGGCATGGAAACGGTGCTGTTCGCTGCTCTGACCCTGCTCTGTGTCGATAGATATCTGGCGTTCGAGGCGCAGGAGACGTTGGCCCGAGGAGCCAGGGCGAGGGCCTGGCTGGATGGGTTGTGGATGGGTCTGTGCGGGGCACTGTTAGTTCTGACCCGCCCGGAGGGTCTGCTTCTGTTGGGGCTTGTCGCTCTTTCCTTTGCTTTGCGGAGGTTCCGAGCGCGTGTGACGCGTCCCGCCGTGGCATGGGCCATCATGGCGGTTCTTGGGTGTGCGTTGCTGCTGATCCCGTATGCAATTTTCAATCTCCGGACCAGCGGGCTGATTCTGCCGACGACCTTCTATGCCAAACAGGCGGAATATCGTATTGTTCTGGAGAGTCTGAATCTGCCCAGCCGTTTTGCCAGACTGCTGCTGGTGGTGTCGGCAGGTCCGCAAATCGTGCTGCTACCGGGATTCATTTTCTGCGTAGGATACAGCATCAGACGACGGTGCTATGATGTGATGTTGCTGTGGGGCTGGTGGCTGTGCACCATTGTTGTGTATGCTGTCCGCTTGCCGGTTACCTACCAGCACGGGCGCTATCTCATTCCGACGATTCCGGTGCTGGTGATTCTCGGAATTTGGGGTAGTTGGCAGCTCATTCGCTATCTTGGACAGGGGCGGTGCGCCTGGATTGCGCGTCGCGTGTGGGTGCTCGTTCTCGTCATCCTGCTCGCCACGTTCTGGGTCACCGGCGCGCGCGCCTATGCGCGTGACGTTGCTTTCATTCAGGGCGAAATGGGGACTCTGTCCGCCTGGCTTGACGAACATGTGCCGGCGCAATCTCGCCTGGCGGTTCATGATATCGGTATGATTGGGTATCAGCAGAATCGTCCATTCATCGACCTTGCCGGTCTCGTCACACCCGAAGTAATCCCATTCATCGACGATGCGGACCAGTTGCTGAGTTTCATGGAGTCCGCGCAGGTTGCTTATGTCGTTGTATTTCCCGATTGGTCACCTGCCTACCAACGGATGGTGAGCGACCCTCGTCTGGAGTCGGTTTATAACACGAACTATGCCTGGACGCTGGCCGCAGGGCGAGAGAATCTGGCGGTGTATCGCACCAATTGGGCTTCGAGCAAATAGTTGCATTGAAAGGCTCCTTTGTGGTATACTTTCATACGAAGTTTATGTATTTTGGATGCAGGAATGAGGTCATGGTCGAGCAGGGTTGTAATGCGGGGTAAACAGATGCCGCCTGTTCATTCCAGGCACAGTGGTACGTTTACGCTGGGGGGGAAGTCTGATGTCGCCAATCCGAGTGATGATTGTTGACGACCATCCGGTGTTTCGCGAGGGGCTGGTCCGGGTGTTGGGTGCTGAAGACGATATCCAGGTGGTGATTGAGGTATCGGACGGCGAAGAGGCATTGATACAGGCAAAGGCGTTACGGCCAGATGTTATTTTGATGGACGTCAATTTGCCTTCGATGAATGGTATCCAGGTGACGAGGCAAATCAAACAGACTATTCCCGGAGTCTCGGTGATTGTGCTGACCGCTTATCACGATGAAGAGCAGTTGGTGCAAGCCGGCAGTGCCGGAGCCTCAGCCTATTTTTCCAAGGATGTGATGCCGGGGCAGTTGGTCGAAGCAGTCAGACAGGTCAACCAGGGGAAGAAGCTGTTGTTTGATGCCTTGAAAGATTACGCGGACGCCGGCCTGCCATCTGAAGAAGACATTGCTGCAAGTCACTGGGATGATTTGGATGAACGGTTCGTTCCGCTTTCCGCGCGCGAAATGGAAATTCTGCAGTATGTGGCGCGAGGGTTCAGCAATAAGGAAATTGCCAGCAATCTGAACATCAGCCGCCAAACGGTCAAGAACCACATGACGGCTATTCTCCGCAAGTTGTTAGTGGATGACCGTACCCAAGCCGCTCTTTATGCGCTGCGGATGGGCTGGATCAGGTTACAGGATACCGGCGAAACCAAGGGCAGCGAAGGAGCATAGCGAATGGTTTTGGAGTTGAAAGCGGCGGGAGAATCGATGCGGACCCCCGGCCAGAGTCGCAGTGGGCAACCGGCAGGAGAACAACCGGTGCTCGAAAGTCCAACCCTCGAAGATTTCCTGAAAGAACTGGGCGAGGAATACGAACAGGTCCAAAAAGAGCTCAAGGAAATGGGCATCCTCATCCAGCAGAGTTCGTCGGAGATCGAGAAACTGGTACAACGCAATACGCAAATCGCCAACAGAATGCGCCAGATCGAGACCAATTTCGAGACATTCCCACGTGAGGATATCAAGAATACCTATACCGTGTATCACGAAGCGCAAATGCGGTTGTTCATGATGCGGAGCCAGTTGGAGCAACTGGAAAACAAACAAGAGAGCCTGGGGCGATACGCTCAGCGGTTGCGGGCGTTCCTCAGTTTCTCCGGAGACCTCAATTCGATCACCCCGCAAGCCAGCGAACAAAAATCCCAGTTCAATGAGACTCAGAAAGCGTTAATCGTCCAGATAATCCAGGCGCAAGAGAATGAACGACAACACCTGGCGAGGCAAATGCACGACGGCCCAGCTCAGTCTCTCTCCAACCTGATTCTGCAGGCAGAGATTTGCGAGCGGCTGTTCGAACAGGATCCTTCTCAGGCCCGTTCGGAGCTTAAGAATCTGAAGAACGCGGTCAATGCGACATTCCAGAAGACGCGTAGTTTCATCTTCGATTTGCGTCCAATGATGCTGGATGATCTGGGTCTGGTCCCGACGTTGAAGCGATATGTCGAGGATTTCGAGGGCAAGACCGAGTGCCAAATCAGTTTGAGCGTGTTTGGTTCCGAGAATCGTTTTGCGCCGCATCTGGAAGTGATCATCTTTCGTGCGATTCAGGCGCTGCTTGATAACGTCAGGAGACACGCACAGGCCAGCCATGCGCAGGTTACACTGGATATCCATGATGGCAGGATAACCGTGACCGTGGAAGATGACGGAAGTGGTTTCAACGTCGATGAAGCGCTACAGGCCGCAGAGGGCCGTAAAGTCCTGGGCCTTACCAACGTGATGGACCAGGTGAAAATGTTGGGGGGGACTTTCGACCTGGACAGTCAGATTGGGCGGGGTACCAGAGTCCGTTTTGCGAT
>CAZPTF010000059.1:0-15976 GCA_964589015.1 uncultured Anaerolineae bacterium | reverse complement strand
CTCGCGCAGGGTCTGCACGTGGAAACGCAAGACATGTTGGACTACATCGCGACCGCCACGCCCACTGCGACGCGCATGCCGCAACCAACAGTGGTTCGTACTGCCACTATCCCAACGCACACCCCAGCGGTCGTCGTGTTTCCTTCCGTACCGCCTGTTTCCAGCGCAACGTTGTCCCCTTCCCCTTCACCCACTACCGAGATGATCGCCGCTACCGCGACGATTTCGCGCGGGTTGGCGCTGTCTGCGCCAGAGCTTGCCGCGACTGCAGCGGACCTGACGGCAGTACCGCCGTTAACCGTGGAGCCGCCGGCTACGGGGGTCTCGCGGTCGCCGGACTTTACTATTCTGACGCAGCGCATGATGGGTAAGGTGGAAGTGGGAGGATGCGAGGCCCCGGCGATGATCTACGTGAAGACCGTAGACGCGCAGGGAAAGCTCGTGGATGGGATTATCGTGCAGGCGTTCTGGGACGGGGGCAAGTTCGAGCCGGTGGTGACGGGCTCGAAAGGCCCCGGTACGGCCGAGATTGTCGCTTCGTCCGGCGATTACTACGTGGAGATCATCGGCAATGTCAGTGGAGCGGACTTGAGCAGCGAACGCAGCCGTTTGCTGCGGACAGCGTACCCGTCGGTCGCTGATCTGCTGGAGGCGGGGTACTGTGAGTCGCTGGATGCGCATGAATGTGAGTTGAAACGCGATCAAAACGCGCTGTGCGGAGGGCACTATTCGTACGAGCTCTATTTCCGGCGCAATGGGTGATGGCTGGCCGTGTGCCCTGAAACGGGAGAAAGCGAGAGATGCGCGATGAGTAAGCGACTGCGCTGGGCGTCTTATGTGGGCATTGTGGCCGGGCTTTGGATTGTCGTCGTCGCGAGCCTGGCTGTCGGGGTTCGACCGGTCACGCTGGCCTCCTTTGGAGACGTGGAAGCCGCGCCGCTGGCCGGGCACGCTGCGCGTATCGCGGCTGACCTGCCGGCGCAGGCGCCGGGCGTGACGACTGACGAGTACATCGTGCTGGTGAGTGCGCTCTATGCGCTGGATGGCGACGTGGAGCGTGCCCGCGTACGGCTTGGGTTGCTGGACCTGGCGGACCAGGGCGCAACCGTCGCGGATTTGGCCGAGCGTTTCAAGCAGGAAGGACGTGGCGATCTGCTCGTCGTCGACCTGGCAACTCTGGCGCGTGCCCTGGGAACGGAGCGCGAGTCGTTGCTGCCCTACGTGGCAACACCCACGCCACCGCCGCCACCACCCGCCCCGGGCGGCAATGGGCCGGCGCCGCTACCGACCGTGGACTGGGACTCGCGCATGAGCTACAAGCTGGAGCCGGCGGTGAAACTGATTCCAGCTGAAGTTCAAGCGGGGCAGACCTATTGGCGCTTGATTCGTGCCTATTGGCAGGACCCGGAAGAGGGGCACGACAAGTATCACATCTACGTGAATGTGCTGAACAAGGACGGTGTGCCCATCACACAGCCGATCATCATCGAAAATGGTGGTAAAACGACCGTGCCGGCAGAACCCAAGCCGGATTCCGAGTATTTGATTAACTATCCAATGAGTGGTACACTGGGTTCATACACCTGCTCCGTTGCAGGTGACATACCCAGTGATCGGGTAGCGGGGATGGGTCTGGGCTTCTACAAGGGTGGCAAGGATCATACCAGTTTCTACTTGACCTTCCAGGAGACCGTGGCCCCGTGAGCCGTGAGATGCACCAGGCGCATGGTCCCAGGAGACGGACGCTGTGGCTCTTTGTCGGCATCGTGTTCTTGCTGGGCGTATCCGGTGGGCTGTTACTGACGTGGGGAGTGTGGCCTGTCGATTACTTCGACACCGACCCGGTTGACCTGCGGGCTGAGTTGAAGCAGGATTACCTGGTGCTGATCGGTAGCTCTTTCGCAGTAGAGGACGACCTGGAGCACGCCCGCCAGCGGCTGAGTTGGCTTGGATTCAACGATGAAGACGCCTCACGTGTGTTGATCGGGCTGACGAAACGATACGTCGAGGGGGGCGGTAACGTCGCCGTGGTGCGTGGGTTGTCCAAGTTGGCCTATGGTTTGGGCGTGCGCGACAGCCAGATCCTGGTGTACGTCGTCACACCCACTGCGACAGTGACTCCAACTCCGACCGCGACGTCAACGCCGACGATCACGATGACTCCAACCGATACGCCCCTCGCGCCGACATTGCTGGCAACGCCCTCTGCGACTTCGGATAGCAGGCCGACAGCACGACCCGCGACGGACACGCCGACACCGACTGCAACACCCGTTCCCGTGCCCGCGTATCAGGTTGTGAGTAAATCGTTCGCCTGCAAGCCTTTGCCGGATGTTGCCGGGGGAGTGGGCGTGCTGGAAGTGCACGTGGAGGAGGCTGGTGGGTCTCCGCAAGCCGGAGTCGCGTTGTCCATCGCGTGGGGTGATGAGCTGGACGTGTTCTTCAGCGGGCTGAAACCCGACAATGGCGCGGGCTACGCGGATTTTACGCTGCAACCCGGCGCCAGATATGTACTGCGGGTAGATGACAACCAGAGCGAACCCGTGGCCGTTTCTCTGCGCGACGGAGAATGTGCGCATGCTGCGGAAACGCAGCCGGTTCCTGTGTGGCAGGTCGTTTTTCGTAAGCGAGAGACAAATGATGGCGGGTGAGATTGCGGTCGACCGGCAACTTCGTCCCGCTGACCCGGCGCACGAATGGGTGCAAGGCCCGCTCGTGCGCGCAAAACAATGCGCTAAAAATCCCGCGGGGGAAGTGCGGAACCATTGGCCTTCTCCCAAACGGAGGGCTGAATAGCAAACGTGAATATCGATAATCTGATTAAGGACGCCCCGCTATTCGCGGCGCTGGCGAGCGATGAGCAGCAATTGTTAGCGTCGCGGATGCGTGTCGAGCAGTATCACCGTGGCGAGATCGTATTTGCCAAGGGTGATCCGAGCCGGGCGTTATATCTGATCCAATCCGGATGGGTCAAGCTGATCGCCGATGGGGGTGCGGTGATCGCCAATCTCGGGCCAGGGAGCCTGGTTGGTGAAGCGGATCTATTTCTGGGGCGGGTACGATCGATGGAGGCGAGGGCGACCTCCGAAGTAGAGCTCCTGACTCTTTCCGGACATAATCTGGAGTTATTGATTGCCAATTACCCGGAGTTGGGATTGGGCCTGAGTATGGCCTTTGGGCAGCGGATCGCCCAACTGCGCGGCTATCTGGTCGAGAAACGACTCAAAGCGCTGCCCTTCCTGGCCGATCTCCGCGAAGATGAGCTCGATGCGCTCGCCGATTGCCTGTATTTGCGCGAATTGCGCAAGGGTGCGTTCGTTTTCCAGACTGGCCAGGCGGCGACGGCCATGTATATCATGGAAGCCGGGCCGATCCGCCTGGTCGACAGTTCCGCCGATGAAGAGGAATTCCTGGAGCTGGCGCCGGGCGATGTGTTCGGGCAGATGGCGTTGCTGACGGAGACGTCCTACAGCGTCGCGGCTTATGCCACCGATTATGCCATCGTGTGGGTACTCGAGCTGGCCGATTTCAACGAATTGACCGATCGTTATCCGTCGATTCGTGTCGCTTTGAGCCGCAGTCTGCGCTCGCTCCTGGGCGCGCAGGACCGCGCGCTGGCGATCGACATGCTCAAGAACATCCAGATCTTTGCCGATTTGCCGCTCGAGACACTGCAGGGGATTGCCGGCCGTCTGGTGTTGCGCCACGTGCCCATTGGCGAGTTTGTGTACACCGAAGGCGAGCCCGGTGATGCGCTCTACATCCTCAGGTCGGGCGAGATCAAGCTCTATTCGAACAGCGGTCTGGATGGCGATGTGGTGGCTCAGCTGCGGCAGGGAGAAACCTTCGGCGAGATGGCACTGCTGACCGGCAAGGCGCGCACCACCGCAGCGCGGGCGGTGGTGAATACCAACCTGCTGGCGCTGTACCGGACCGATTTCGACGAGATGCTGATCCGTTTCCCGTCGCTCAGTTCTGCGTTGAGCAGGACCCTCAGCCAGCGCCTCAACGAGTCCGGACAGAGTTTTGTGGATCGGCACCTGGGCCGGATGTCCCTGTTGAACCGCCTCTCGCGTCCCGAGCTGGTGGACGTCTCGCACCGCGTGCGGCCAGTGCGCTACCGCGCTGGGGAGCTCATTTTCGCACAGGATACGCCCGGTGAAGTGATGTATTTCATCGAGACGGGCCAGGTCCGGATTGCGGCGAAGAGAAACGACAAACTGACGACGCTGGCAGTGCTCGGACGCGGGGAATTCTTCGGGGAAGCGGCGTTGCTGACCGGAAATCTGCGGTCGGCGTTGGCCCAGGCGGTGAGCAATGTCGACCTCTGGGCGCTGGACCAGCGAGATCTCGATGAACTGATGCACAAGTACCCGCAGTTGGCCATCGGGATCGGACGGGTGCTTTCTGAGCGGCTGAACCGCCTGAGCGACGGGCGGGTGAGTGGAGGGCCTGCCGTACGCCCGGTCGTGGAAGCGCCCGCAGCGGCGGCCCAACCCAAGGCGATTCCGGCGCGGACGGTAACATCCAGGGATCGCGTGCCGGCGAAGCCACAAACCCGTCCCGTGCCATCTTCGCGCACGGCCACGAGTACCAGAGAGCAAGATCGTGTGCGGCGCACCACGGCACAGCAGCTTCAGGGCCAGGAGACAATCAAGCGCCGTGCCGTCGTTCCCGAAAAAAAGCGACCGCGGCCTGCCGCGAAGAGCGGCCCCGGCCCGCTGCAGCGTTTGACCGAGTCCGCCGGCGCGGCGGGCGTCTGGTTTGCGACGGCAAGTGTGGCGACCAAGCTACAATTGATGGGTGTGGCGTTGCTGTTCGTGTGGCTGTGCGGTATCAGCGCACCGGCGACGGTGATCTCGGCGTTTGGCAGTAACGATGTGCGTTTGAGCAACATGGCGTTCTTGCAGACCGTCACGCCGACGCCGACGGAGACCGCTATCCCGACATCCACGCCGACGATCACGCCGACACCGACCCATTCGCCGACGCCGACCGATACCCCGACGCCGACGCAAACGTTCACGCCGGTGCCCCCGACGGACACACCGGTCCCAACGGAAGTGCCGACAAATACACCGCGGCCACGGGTGATCGCGCCGACGGACACGCCAGTGCCCGAAGTTCTGGAACCGACGCCCACACCCACACCGGATGTGGATTTCAGGCTGGTCAAGGTGCGCCGTCTGACGGCTTGCGAGAACCGCGGGGGACACAACATCTACATCAGTGTGTTGGACAAGGATGGCAACGGACTGCCGGGCATTCCGGTATGGGTATCCTGGGGTGTCGACGGCGTGGAGCTCATGTCCGGTACCAAGCCGGAGCGTGGAGAGGGCGCCACTGACTTCCCGATGTACAAGGGGACGCACACCGTGGAAATCAAAGGCTTCAAGAGCGAGATCGCCACGGGGATCACACCGGACATCCCGGTTGACGAGCCCTGTGAGGATAGCACGACAGCCAACTCGCTGTACCACTATTCGTACGAGGTCGAGTTCCAGCGGACGTGGTAGTGCTACGGAGCAGGCGCCGCTGGTAAGCCGGGTCGCTACACACGCCGGATAACCGCCCCGTGTGCGCAGAGTAATACGGATGTGAAGCTGGCCGGGCATCTCGCCCCGCCAGAGACATCATAGACATGAATGGTTTGTCAGGTACAACATATCCAAGGAGGAAAGAATCATGCCACTGGTAACAAGTCAAGCGTTGTTTGCACGGGCGATGAAAGACCGCTTCGCCATTGGGGCTTTCAATGCCAACAACATGGAACAGATTCAAGCCATCGTCGAGACGGCGCAAGAGGAACGCGCGCCGGTTATCCTGCAGGTCAGCCAGGGAGCGATCCGCTATTGCGGTCTGAGTATGGCAGCCGGCATGGTCAAGATCGCCGCATCGCTGGTCGATGTGCCGGTCGTGTTGCATCTCGACCACGGAACGGACTTCGAGCAGAACGTGCGTTGCTTGCGTGAGGGCTTTACGTCACTGATGTTCGATGGGTCCAAGTTGTCGTTCGACGATAACGTCGCGGTGACCAGCCAGGTGACCACCATCGCCCATGCGTGCGGCATTCCGGTGGAAGCCGAGCTGGGCAAGGTCTTGCAGGCCAAGGATAACGTGACCGCGGCCGAAGTCAAAGCAGCGATGACCGATCCGGACGAGGCGAAGAAATTCCTCGAGCTGACCAGGGCGGATTCGCTGGCCGTGGCTGTCGGTTCCGTCCACGCGATGGAAGCGCAGGCCGCAGAACTCGATCTCCAGCGCATCGCGGAGATTCGTGATACGACAGGTGCGCCGTTGGTGCTGCACGGCTCATCCGGTGTGACCGATGCGAGCCTGGTGGGGGCGATCGAGAATGGTGTCGTCAAGATCAACGTGGCGACGTTCCTGAATCAGGGTTTCGTCGCGGGCATCAAGCAAGGCGTTGCAGAGTCACCGGACAATGTCGATCCGCGCAAGTGGCTGACCATCGGCCGCGACCTGGTCAAGGAACGCGTGCGTGAGAAGATCCGGCTGTTCAAGTCGAACGGGCGCATCGACTCCGCCGGTGGTTTTGTCAGTGCGGCGACGCAGCACCGCAGCTCCGATCTGGGCGCTCTGGAGTAAGCAGCGCACTGCATCCGTCCTGCAGCGCGCCAACCTGCATGGTTCCAGCCTGGGATGTCTTGCGGATTCTACCAGCCTCCTATCTTGCCTTGAAGCGTCCCAGGGGGTTCGCTGCTGTGTGCTATGGGCTGCTGCCTTGCGCGCGGGCGGGTTTCTGGTATAATGGCACGGTATAGAGACAGGGTTGTCTCCTGTGGAGCACCTGTCTCTTTTGTTGCGGAATCATCATCTGTTCGGGAACGAAGCATAAAGGGAGGAGGCTTTAGCAATGAAAATTGGAGTCTTGACGGGCGGTGGAGATGTCCCCGGTCTGAACGCTGCCATCCGTGCTGTGAGCCGCAAGTCTTTCAACTTGGGATGGGATGTAGTCGGTATCAAGAATGGTTGGGCTGGGGTCCTCGACGCGGATTGCATTGAGCTGACGCCTGCTACGGTGTCCGGTATCTTGCACGTCGGCGGGACCATGCTCGGGTCTTCGCGGACCAACCCCAGCAAGATCGAGAATGGCGTCGCCCGTGCCATCGAAGGCGTCGAAAAGATGGGATTGGACGCACTGGTCGCTATTGGTGGCGACGATACGCTGAGTGTCGCTCTCAAAATGTACCAGGCCGGCGCCAAGACAGTAGGTGTGCCCAAGACGATGGATAACGATGTGGCCGAGACGGACTACTGCATCGGGTTCGACACCGCGGTGACGACCGTTACCGATGCGTTGGACAAGCTGCACACGACCGCCAGCGCACACCATCGCGTGATCGTGGTCGAAGTGATGGGCCGTGATGCTGGCTGGGTCGCGCTGTACGGCGGCCTGTCAGGCGGTGCCGACTACATTTTCACCCCGGAGGAAGCGCGCAGCATTAGCGATGTCTGCAACCATCTGGAGCGGCGTCGCGCGATGGGCAAGAGCTTCAGCATCATCGTCGTCGCCGAAGGCGCCGAGATCGCCGACATCGCGGAGGATAGCTCCGAGATGGAAGAAGTGGGTTCCGACTCGTTCGGCCACGTACGGCTCGATTTGCGCGGGATCGGAGCGACGATCGCGCGCCAGATCGAGAAGCGGACCGGTTTCGAGACCCGTTCGGTCAATTTGGGACACGTACAGCGCGGTGGGTCGCCCACTGTATTCGATCGCGTGTTGGCGACGCGGCTGGGCGTGTTCGCCGTCGAGTTGGTGCGCGACGGCAGGTTTGGCATGATGGCTGCCCAGCAGGGCAACAAGATCGTTGCGGTGCCCCTCAAGGATGCGTTGGCCTACAATCGCAAAGCTCCCGCCGATATGCTGGAACTGGCCAAGTTGTTCTACTAGAATTCACCACGCAGATCGCGATCTGTTGTTCACCCGTAAGCCTCCGCGACAGTGTCGTCGCGGAGGCTTCCCTTTGCCGCCCCGCTCACCGGCGAACGGGCGTAGTCCCGCTCCCTGCGGGTGGTCGCAGACCTCCCCTTGGGCGCGACACATCGCCCGGTGGCGCATGCCTCCCTCGTCCACGGGGGAGGTTGGAGGGGGTGAGCGTCTGTCGCACGGAGCGCTGGCACGTACGCCCGCGCGGCGCTGAAGTCGCCGCGCTATGCGCCTGCGCCCGCTGAAGCGGGCTTCGTCGCCGGGTGACACGGTCCCTGCGGCAATGAATTGGACCCAGAGTTGCACGGCACAGCCGGCTTCATCCGGCACCCCGGCGACCGTGAGCGCCGGCAATAGCCCGATCCGCGCCATCCTGCGCATCCGCTGTTCTCCTGTCACGCGCGTGAGCAGGGGGCATCCGAAATTTTGGGGTTAGCGAGCAATGGGCAGAGCTTGTTTGCAGCGTGATCTGCCAGGTTCAAGCGAATATCGTCGTGCTGGTCAAGACTGTGCCAATCTTGGACGCGTTGTGTTTGCGCGGAGACCCACGGGAACGGGCCGCCAGACCTCCACAAGGCCTGTGCGGAGATTGGCCCAGTCATCGGCGTGAAGTCTGACTGGGCCAATCTCCGACGCAACCATCGTTGTTCCGGGTGTGCTGTGCCTGGGCGGACCGTATGCTGGTCTGCACCGCAGTAGATTGGCACAGTCTGTTCCAGTGGGTGTGCTCTCTAGCGCATTGGTCGTGTCAAAGGTGCGACACTTGTCGCCAAAAATCCTGGCTTCACGCGCGTGAGCAATCCTACTTTCTGATAATGTGGTTATCTGCTATAATAGGTTGGTTCACTGGGCCGGACCAGCAGGAACCGGTTTTCGACGGATTGTGGCTGATCGACAGCAGCGCTTTGATTGGAGGGTAATTGTGAAGGAGATTCTGTCTGGCAATGAAGCAATCGCGCGTGGAGCATGGGAGGCGGGTGTGGCTGTGGCCTCCGCGTATCCCGGGACTCCCAGTACCGAAATCCTGGAGAATCTTGCCGGGTATCCCGCAGTCTATGCCGAGTGGGCGCCCAACGAGAAAGTCGCGGTAGATGTCGTTGCGGGTGCTGCGTATGCCGGTTATCGCGCCATGTCGGCCATGAAGCATGTCGGGCTGAATGTTGCGGCAGACTCTCTGTTCTATACGTCGATGACCGGTGTCGAAGCGGGTCTGGTGATCGTCGTCGCCGACGACCCGGGGATGCATAGCTCGCAGAACGAACAGGATAGCCGGAACTATGCCAAATTCGCACGGGTACCCTGTCTGGAGCCCGCGGATAGCCAGGATGCGAAAGAGATGATGCTGCACGCATTCGACATCAGCGAACAGTTCGATACTTCGGTTTTGGTACGCACGACGACGCGCGTCGCTCATTCCAGCTCGACCGTCGAACTGGGCGAGCGGCAGGAACGTGGACGAACGATTGACCAATTTCCGCGCAATCCGCAGAAGTACGTAACGATCCCGGGCCACGCACGACGTTTGCACGAAGTGCAAGAAGGGCGCATGACGCGGTTGGCCGAATTTGCCGAGACGTTCCCACTCAATAAGCTGGAGATGAACGATCCGGAGCTGGGCATCATCACGTGTGGCATAGCCTATCAGCACGCGCGCGAGGTATTTCCGACCGCGTCGTTCTTGAAATTGGGCATGTCCTATCCTTTGCCGCACCGGCTCATCGTCGAATTTGCGCGTCAGGTGAAGAGGCTCATCGTCGTCGAAGAAGGTGACCCGTTCATCGAGGAAGGCGTGCGCCTGCTTGGCATCCCCGTGGAAGGTAAGTCCATCTTTCCGCTGTGCGGCGAGCTGAGCGTCCACGTGGTGCGGAATTCGGCTATCGCTGCCGGGTTGTTGCACGAGTCGAAGCGGGTGGCGGTCGCCGATGTCGACACGAGCGGCCTGCCGGTGCGCCCGCCGGTGCTCTGTCCGGGTTGCCCGCACCGTCCGGTGTTCACGATTTTGCGCAAGCTGAAATTGCCGGTGACCGGAGATATCGGGTGCTACACGTTGGGTGTGATGCCGCCGCTCTCGTCGATTCACACCACCGGGTGTATGGGCGCGAGTATTGGAGTGGCGCACGGTGCCAGCAAAGCCGTTGGCAACGATGGCGAGCGTTTCGTAGCCGTCATCGGCGATTCGACTTTTTTCCACACCGGCTTGCCGGCGCTGCTCAACGTGGCGTACAACAAGAGCGCGGTGGTCACGATCATCATGGACAATCGGATCACCGCGATGACCGGCCACCAACACAATCCGGGCACCGGTCAGACTTTGCAGGGACAACCGGCAGCGGAAGTGGAATTGGAGCCGGTGGTTCGTGCGCTCGGCATCGAGCGCGTCTTCACGGTGGACGCATATCAGGTCGCGGAGGTGGAAAAAACCCTGCGCGAATGCCTCGAATATGATGGACCATCCGTGGTGATCACGCGGCGGGAATGTGCGCTGCTGCCGGCGGTGCGCAAGCAGTACGTTCCGTTGCGTGTGGATGTGGCGAAATGTATTGCCTGTGGAACCTGTCTGCGGACCGGTTGTCCGGCGCTGTCGCTGAGCGCGGAGATCTACGAGAAAACAGGCAAACGAAAATCGCAGATCGACCCGCTGCTCTGTACGGGCTGCGAGGTTTGCGCTCAGGTCTGCCCGAAGGGAGCGATTCTGTTCCGGCAGCAGGTATTGCAGGCAGACAAGGCGTAACGAATAGGAGAGACATGAGATCATCGATTCAACTGGGTCGTATCTTCGGCATTCCGATTGGGATCAACTATTCCTGGATAGTCATTTTTCTACTGGTGACTACCTCACTCTCGGGCTATTACTTTCCGAGCGTGCACCCGGAATGGTCGCCGGCGCTGCTCTGGGCGGTCGGTGCGGCGACGAGCGTGTTGTTTTTCGCGTCGGTGCTCGTGCACGAGCTGGCGCATAGTGCGGTATCGATCGCCCAGGGGATCCCCGTGCAGAGCATAACCCTGTTCATTTTTGGCGGCGTCGCGAGCATCGCTGCGGAGCCGAAACGCGCGCGTGACGAGTTTTTCATGGCGCTGGCGGGGCCGCTCGCCAGCCTGGGACTGGCGCTCTTCTTCTGGTTGGTCACTCTGCTGACCGCGCGCGTGTTGGTGCCGTTGTCGTCGTTATCTTCCTGGTTGGCGTGGATCAACCTGTCGTTGGCGGTATTCAACCTGATCCCCGGGTTTCCGCTGGACGGTGGCCGCGTGTTTCGCGCGATCGTGTGGTGGATCACCGGCAATCTGACGAGCGCCACGCGCATCGCCACGATTTTGGGACGGGTCGTCGCCTACATGTTCGTCATCCTGGGCGTGTTGGCGGTATTCCGCGGGGATATCGATGGGCTGTGGCTGGCGTTCATCGGCTGGTTCCTGGATAGCGCCGCCACACAGAGTCTGCGCCAGGTGGAGCTGCGCGAAGCGCTGCGTGGGGTCAAGGCCGGCGACATCATGACGCAGGAGTGCGCTTATGTCCCCGAGCAGCTCACCGTGGACCTGTTTGTGCACAACTACCTGTTGCCGCAGTCCCGGCGTTGTTTCTTGTTGACCGACAGAGGGCGACTGACTGGCATGGTGACGATGCATCGGATCAAAGAAGTGCCCAGAGACAAATGGGAAGAAACCCACGTAGGCGCCATCATGACCCCTTTCGACAGCGTGAAACACGTGCAGGTCACTGACGATGCACTGAGTGTGCTCGAGCTGATGGACCACGAAGATGTGAACCAGGTACCGGTGATGGATGGGGAAAACCTGGTGGGCTTGATCAGCCGCGACAATGTCGTACACTTCATTCACACACGTACTGAGCTGGGCGCTTGATCATTTTTCTGTCGTGAGGAGGCAAGATTACACATGGATGAAGAAGGCTTGTATGCTCTGCAGAAAGCCTGGCGCTTAGCCATGCAGCGCGAGCAGGACGCCTTTGACTTCTACAGCAAGATGGCTTACGAGGCGACTGAGGTTGGCCTCCGCGCCTTCTTTGCCAAGTTGGCCGAGCAAGAAGCCGAGCACAAGGCGCGTTTGGTGCGGGAATATCGGCGGACATTCGAGCACGATTATGAACACCCTGCCGACGTGGTCAGTGCGGAAGCCCTGGTAGGAGCCGACATCGCCTGGATGGATTGGAGTGAGGACACGTTCCGTTTGGCGCAGGAGCTCGATTTGCCGGTGCTGCTGAATATCAGTGCGACGTGGTGCCGGTGGTGCCGGCTCATGCGCGATACAGCGTACCGTGATCCGGAAGTCGCCTCGCTGGTCAACGCCGAGTTCATTCCGATCCGCGTCGATACGGATCACCGCCCGGATATCAACGCACGGTACAACCTGGGCGGATGGCCGACCACGGCGGTGCTGACGCCGGATGGTGAGACGATCACTGGTCGGACCTACGTTCCGCTCGACGAAATGCTCAAATTCTTGCAGCAGGCCAGCGAATTCTACAAAGTGAAACGGGATAGCCTGGCGAGCCGTCTGGAACAAACGAAGTTGGAACAGCGCGCCCTGAACAGCAAGGCACAGGCCGCCGGCCCCGTTCATTTGCAGATTGTCGATGATTTGGTGAACGATGCGTTCGAAAGCTTCGATCGCGTCTACGGTGGTTTCGGTGAGACGCCGAAACTGCCCAACCCTGATGTGCTCGAGCTCATTCTGGCGGTCTATCACCGGACGGGTGATCACCAGTTACGCCGTGTGGTGGAACTGACGTTGACCAACATGGCGACTGGCGGAATGTACGACCAGGAAATGGGCGGGTTTTTCCGTTATTCGACGACGAAGGACTGGACCATACCGCAGTATGAGAAGCTTTTGAAAGACAATGCCAAACTCTTACGCGTCTACTTGCAGGCCTATCAGGCATTTGGCCGCGATATCTACGAGCAGACGGCACGTAAGACGCTGGATTATCTCGATAGTTTCCTGTACGATCAAACCCGCGGCATCTTCTTCGGCAGCCAGGCGGCTGACGAACAATACTACAACCTTGCTCTTGAAGAACGGTTGGGCGTCGCAACGCCGTTCGTCGATCGCACTGCCTACATCAATTACAACGCGATGGCGATCCTCTCCTATTTCGAGGCGGCCAGTGTGCTGCACGAACCACACTACGCGCGCCAGGCTGCCAGTACCCTGGATTTTCTGTGGCGTAATGCGTACGAGCCTGGCATGGGGATGTTTCACGTCTACGATGGTGCGGCCCGCGTACCTGGTCTGCTTACCGACCAGGTGTGGATGGGCCGGGCTCTGCTCCATGCGTACCAGCATCTCGCCCGTCCCGAATATCTGCAACAAGCCGAGACGCTGATGAAAGAGTGTGTCTATCCGTTCTACGCGGATCCGTACGGCAAGGGCTATTTTGACTGTGTGGTGGATGCGGGTGCTTCGGGCCGGCTCAAAGAAGGGCTGAAGACGATCAACGACAATGCGCTGGTTGCCGAGATCTCGACCTTATTGTTCCGGCTCACCGGCGATGACGAATACCGCACGGGGGCGGACTCAGCCCTGACTGCTTTCGGTGCGGGTTACAAGACGTATGGTTATTTCGCCGCGCGCTACGCACTGGCGATCGAACGGGCGCTGCGCCCCTATGTGGCGATCATCATTGCCGGGCGCCGCGCTGATCCGCAGACTGAGAAACTGCTGCAGGCGAGCCTGGCCATCTATTCTCCAAGCAAGGTGGTACAGGTGGTCGATCCGCTGTGGGAACGGGACAAGCTCGAGGCGCTCGGTTTTCCGGCGGTCGAGATTCCCGTGGCCTACGCGTGCCGCGGCGAGCTGTGTTCGGAGCCGGTAATCGACCCCACACAAATCGCTGCGGCGGTCGCAGCAGTGTCGGTCGGTGAACCCACTGCATCTCATTGAATGTGCCGTCCGGTTTTCAGCGGATGGCATACACGGGAGCCCGGGAGGGGAGGTACGCATGCACGTGCTGGTCTATACAACTCCGACTTGCCCATACTGCCATGCTGTGAAGCAGTTTCTGACACAGAAACGCATCCCATTTGTGGAACGCGACGTGGCATCCGACCCGCAGGCGGCGCGCGAAATGGTCCAACGGAGCGGGCAGCAGGGCGTGCCGGTTACGATCGTCGATGACGAGGTGATCGTCGGGTTTGACCGCCCGCGTCTGGAGCACATCCTGACGCAAGCAGCCGCGTCCGGGCCGGTTCGCCTGGGTGCGTCTGTGGCCGATGCGGCACACGTTAGCGCGGCGTCGGGTGGCGGCGTGCTCGCGGGTGCCTATGTGGGTGGAGTGAAAGCCGGTTCAATCGCGGCCCGCATCGGCTTGCGCGAGGGTGACATCATCGTCGAATTGGCCGGCAGAACGATTCAGACGGCCAGGGATATCGAAACCGCGCTGGGTGGATTGCGCCGCGGCCAGCCGGCGACTTTGTCGTACGTGCGGAACGGCCACAAACAGCAGATTCAGTTCGTTCCGTAGGTGATTTCCGTTCCGGGGTCATTCCGGCGGAGGAATCGGTAATTGATACATCAGTGAGGAGGATAACTGAAGCCATGACTCAAGAAACGCAAACAGCGATCGAAGCACTGCGCCAGGCGATGCGGAATGAAGAAGCGACGCGCGATTTCTATCTGGATGCCGTTCAGAAGGTTGTCGATGAGAAAGCCCGGCAGATGTTCAAAGAATTGGCCCAGGAAGAAATCGTACACATGAAGATTGTCGGCGATCAGTACGAAGCACTGAAAGCGGGCGGCAACTGGACTGCTGTGGCCGACTTTGCGCACATGGGTGACGTGGACATCACCCCGCTTGCATTCAGGCGTGGCGATATGGACAAGCGCATTACCGATAGGACCACCGATCTCGAAGCGCTGACCATCGCCGCCGAGATGGAGAATAATAGCTTCAACTTCTACGTCGAGCAGTACGACCGCACGACCGATCCGCTCGGCAAGCAGATCTACGGCGGTCTGCTCAAAGCGGAACGCAACCATTTCAATACCGTCATGTCCAATTGGGAATATCTGGTGAATATGGGCAGGTGATCCCGCCCATTCAGCTGAGCTGTGGATACGTATTACGCGCCGTGGATGCAGATCCGCGGCGTTGCTCTGTCCCGCTGTGGCCCATGCCCGCCCACCCGAATCGCGCAACGGGCGTAGGGGCATGCGGCGCATGCCCGCGTGGGCGGGAGAACAACGGATGCGCAGGATGGCACGGCTGCTGTGCTGCGCGCGGCGAACGGGGCAAGCACTCCGCGGCGCCGCGGCGTGCCCAGCACCTCTGGCATGGATCGCGTCTCTACCCTGCGCAGACGCGGGTAACCGCACGGCGCACGCCCGCGCGACGCTGAATCGGGCTTGGCGGCTGCGGCCGAGGGGTTCACACGAATGTCTTATTGTTGGTCCAGATTGTGCCAATCTTGAACGCGTTCCGCCCGCGAGGTGACCTACGGGATGGGCTGCCAGATACCCACACGGCTTGTGCGGAGATTGGCCCAGTCTGGTACGCAGGCACGCTCGCCAGCGGAGCTGTCACAGCGCAGCGGATGCAATTGCCGCCAGAGTTTCTGGCTGTAACACGACCTCACGTGGTAATTTGGACTATCTTCGGCTCCGGCTTATAATCTGAGCGAGATGACAGACAAGAAAGAAGTGAAATATGGCTCTTGATACACTTCAGAATATCAAAGAACAGATCAATACGCTGTCTCTTGAAGAGCAATTGCGCCTCATGACCTATCTGGCTGACGCAGTGCGTGTCGCACATCGCCCGCGCAGAAGGTGGCTTGATGTTGGCGGTATTGCCCCCGATCTCCTGGATGGTGAAGACGCACAGGCGTGGGTATCTCGTTCCAGGCAGGAAGACAGTCGTCATCGGGAGGCCCTGCTCAAACAATGATTTCTCTCAGGCAAGCGAAGAGAATCTTCCTGGATACTGCGCCACTGATCTACCTGGTGGAAAGGAATGAAACGTACTGGAACGCTGTCGTGGAACTGTTCAGCAGGATCGACGCAGGCGGACTG
>CAZPTF010000058.1:10088-15991 GCA_964589015.1 uncultured Anaerolineae bacterium | reverse complement strand
CGACGTGATCCGCAAGCAGCTCATGGGAGCAGAAGACCACTCGCAGCAAGACACGAAATCGGGCTATTGACAATTGTCCGGATTGCGCATATAATTGTAGGTATTGCTGAGTAGATTGATCCCACGAGTTTGCCACGCACAGGAGGTCTTTCCAATGGAGAATGCCGAGAACAGCCCGCTTCAACCGCAAGAAGTCCCTCAAACTGAAGAGCTGCGGTCGATCAACCGCCGCCAACTGCTCAAGTTGCTGGGTGCCGGTAGCGCAATAACGGCGTGGTCCGTCCTCCCCGACAAATGGAGCAAACCGGTCGTCGAAGCAGGCGAATTGTCCGCTTTCGGCGACGCTTCCCGAGTTGACAACCGGATCAACATCAGCAGCCTCCACATCTCGGCGCCGGATGGTAAGCCCACGCCAGGGTTCAACGGCGAGTTCAACTTCTACGACCCGGGCAGCGGCGTCACGGATTCCGCAACGCTGTACGCGTACCTCTCCCCGTGCAACGAGATCATCTTCAACAACCAGGCCATCAGCTCGATTTCGGGCGGGCATGTGTCAGGCGGCCCGACCAATGGCACCATCGAGTTCGGGTTTACGCCAATTGGATGTCCGAATAGCACCAACACGTTCAACGTGCAGCTTTCGGCAGGTGGCCGGAGCAGCAACACGCTCTCTGGCGATCTTCCTGCGGGATAGCAGGGGCAGGCGTTTGTCCCTGCTTCGTCTGCACCAGATCTCCGGCAACGCCTGCTTGTGTTGACAACGCGTCTCGGCTAGAATCCGTTCTATGAGCTCAATCGTCATCTATACCTCAGGAACACTGGGAGACCATCTGCCGTTCATCGCTTTGGGGCGGGCATTGCACGACCGGGGTCACCGGGTGCAGTTGGCCGTCAACCCGGCGATGCAGAGTTATGTGCACAGGGCTGGCCTCGAAACCTTTGTCTTGACCGATGAGCAGCGAGGCGAAGAACAGGCCCGCGCAGACGCGTGGGCGTGGGACCACTGGAACAATCGCGATACCGCTGAGCACCCCAAAGCAAAACCCTTCGACATCGAACAACACGTCACGCAGGCTCGCGAGCTGATCGCATTGTGTCGTGACGCCGATTTGTTGATTGCGACCTCCATCCGCATGTTGGGTTATGTCGTCCACCATGCACTGGGAGTGCCGTGGCTCACTGCTTCGATGAACCCCTTCTCCTTCTGGCAGTCTACTGCAGAGGAAGAGCGCCGGGCACACCAGACTGCCGAGATCAAAATATACCGCAGCATCAAAGAACTGCTTGGTTACACATTTTCCAGTCTGGGCATCGACCATGCCGTTCCAATCTGGTCGCGCGGGTGGTTATTTGCCCGCCATATCCTATTGGCGAGCAGTGCCTATTTCAGCAAGCCGGACCTCAAACAGTTGCTGCCTCGTTCCAGCATCGACATGACCGGCTTTTGGTTTTACGAAGACCCCGATTGGCTGGACTGGCAGCCCGACGAGGCATTACGCGAGTTTGCGGCACGACGTCCCATCGTACTCGCGTTCAGCAGCCAACCGCTGGAAAACCCACAGCACATCCTGGCGGTCCACGTCGAGGCAGCCGCCCTGCTCGGCCAGCCTCTTCTCGTACAACGCGGCTGGGCCGGTTTCGCGGAAACAGACCTGCCCCAGAATACCAGGCGCGAAGATGTTATGTTCGTCGATTATCTGCCCCACGACTGGCTATTCGCGCAGGCGGCCTGCGCCATCCAGCACGGAGGAATCGGTTCTATTGCACGAGCCCTCCGGCAGGGCTGTCCCCTGGTGATCGAGCCTTTCGGCAACGACCAGCTTTACAATGCCAGCAGAGTTGTGAATCTGGGCGTCGGCGTCGCAATGCACCCGTTCAAGATGACGGGAGCGGATCTGGCGCAGGTGCTATCCGCGCAGGTTCTGACGCCCCAGTACCGGCAGCGTGCCGCAGATTTAGGAGCACTGTTACGCGAAGAAGATGGGCTGGAAACTGCGTGCTGGCTGATCGAGACCTATCTTGAGCGGATTCAATCCGGT
Source organism: uncultured Anaerolineae bacterium (assembly GCA_964589015.1). Classification (GTDB taxonomy): domain Bacteria; phylum Chloroflexota; class Anaerolineae; order DAOTYC01; family DAOTYC01; genus CAZPTF01. Next base: position 13,952 of record CAZPTF010000058.1, on the reverse strand, counting down.
GAGGAAATGCGTTTGAAAGCTGCGGTTCCCCTGTTTCGGAACCGCTACCAGCCCAATATCGACATCCCATTTGCAGCATTCGCGAAGTCAGGCCCGGTGGACCAACCGACCGGCATCCCAAAGATCATTCACCAGACCTGGAAGGAAGCCAACCTTCCCGCGAACATGGCGGCAACCAGACGAACGTGGTTGGCGTGTCACCCCGATTGGACACACTACCTCTGGACAGACGAGGACAATCGTGAGTTCCTGCGCCGCTATTATCCCTGGTTTCTGTCCATCTACGACGCATATCCTGAACCAATCATGCGTGCCGATGCGGTCCGCTACTTTATCCTGTACCATTATGGCGGTGTGTACGCAGACCTCGATACCGAAGCGCTGCGTCCATTGGACCCGCTGATAGTCGAGCGGGACATCATTCTCGGCCTGGAACCCGAGCGGCATGTCCGCACACATCAGATCCACGGTTATCCCTTGCCGCGTATCGTGAGCAATGCAGTGATGATATCCGCTCCAGGACACCCGTTCTGGGAACAGGTTTTTCGTCATCTGGTTTCGTATCACCATGCGAATGGCGCATTGGACGCAACTGGTCCGTTCCTCCTGACCCGTGCCTACGAGTCGTACCCGGGCAAAGGTAGCGTTCCGCTTGAGCAACCTGGACGCTTCTTCCCGGTGGACAATGAGACTCCGTGGAGCGAGTTGTCCCCTGCGGAACGCGCCAACCTTGGAAGGGTCGCCTACGTGGTGCATCATTGGTGGGGGTCCTGGTGGCGTGCACCTGCAGCACAGCGCGCCAGCGAAGTCAAAGTATCGCTGGCAACGCAGGGACAGATCACCACCGTCTCGAACGTTCAGCTGGAGTCATCCGTTCAATTGTTCCGCCGCAGCAAGATACTGCCGCGTGTGTCTTGTCTGATGGTGACCGCCAAGCGAGAACACCTGGCTCGCCGTGCGATTCATTGCTTTCGCAACCAGACGTACGCGAACACCGAACTGATCATCGTAGACGATGGCGACGACGATGCACTGCTGGAGTGGGTCCTGACGCTGAACGACGAGCGTATCATCTATGTCCGGTTGCCATCCGCAGGCCAAAGCCTGGGTGAACTTCGCAACATCGCTGTCAGCCGCGCATCCGGCGAGTATATTGCCCAGTGGGACGACGACGATCTGTCGGACCCCACACGGCTCGAGGTGCAATTGGCGCTCATCGACCTCTTCCACGCAGACGCCTGCACGCTGGACCGACAAATGATCTGGTGGCCTGCTGAACGGCGTCTGGCAGTGTCGGTCTCACGAGTGTGGGAAAGCGCGTTGGTTTGCGCCAGGAATATCCTTCCGAGCTATCCCGAGCAGGTGCAGGGAGAGGACACCCCTGTCGTCGAACACATCTTCAGGACAGGGCGGGTTGCGTTGTTGGATATGCCCTTCCTGTATACCTACGTCTTCCACGGTGCCAACACTTTCGCGGCCAACCACTGGGAAGAACACTGGCGGGCGGCAGCGATGCGCTTCGAGGGTGAACACTACAACGTGACACTGCACCAGCTCCAAGAACGCATGGGGCTCAACCTGGGTTCCTGGCTGGCAGACGCGCCGGCAGGGAGACAGTCCCCAGCTGCGGAAGAGAGCATTGAACCGGCGCCCATCCTTTCGCGCGCACCCGAACAGGAACCCACCCCGAGCCGATTGGCTCGCAACACCGGACGTGTTCCCCACACGCAACCTGCGAGCCCAGCGACGTTTCCCAAGGTCTTGATCCTGACCCCAGTGAAGGATGCCGCGCGGTTTCTGGCCCACTACTGGGACCAGCTCTGTACGCTGACGTATCCGCACGACCGCATCTCTGTCGCTTTTCTGGAAAGCGACAGCAGCGATGGGACATACGCGTTGATCGCGAGCAACCTTGCCGCATTGGAAGAGCGCTTTGCACGCGTGACGTGCTTCAAGCGCGACTACCAGTACCGCTCGCTGCTGCCACGCTGGGAGCCGAGCGAGCAGTTCCGTCGTCGTTCGATCATGGCGAAGAGCCGGAATTACCTGCTGGCTCAGGGACTGCGGGACGAAGACTGGGTACTGTGGATCGATGTCGACGTGAGCCACTGGCCTACGGACGTCATCGAACAACTGTTGGCTGCGGAGAAGGACATCATCGTACCCAATTGTCTGTCCGCACAGACAGGCGAAACGTTCGATTTCAACACGTTCAAGCTCGAACCGGGCGCAGAAACCTGGGACTGGTCCCCATACATCCTGGATGGCATCCTGCAGCCGCCCAAGGGGTTTGGGCGGCTGTATCTGTCAGACCTGCGTGAACATAATTGCGTAGAGCTGGATGCCGTAGGTGGCACGATGCTGCTCATTCGCGCCGATTTGCACCGCGAGGGGCTCGTTTTTCCGCCCTTCAGCTACAAACACCACATCGAGACCGAGGGGCTGGCCCTGATGGCGAAGGACATGGGCTACAGTAGTTGGGGCCTGCCCAACCTGCAGATCTTCCACCCCTGACGCGTTTTCGCCAGCTGCCGCTGAGGCGTCACGTGTGCAACGTGACGCCCACTCCTGTCATGCTTGCAGCGTGACCTGCGTTCGACACGGTGTAGACCGTCAAGTCGTCACGAACTCGGCAGTCCCTGCCTCGGTCCCAGCCGGGGCTTTGCCTTTGAACTGGTTCATATACAGCGTGTAATAGTAACTCTTCAGCGCCATCAATTCGTCGTGGGACCCCTGTTCGACGATCTCACCGCCGTTCACGACCAAGATTTTCTGTGCGTTACGGATGGTACTCAGCCGGTGCGCGATGACGAAGCTGGTCCGGCCCGCCATCAGCCGCTGCAAACCCTCTTGAATCAGATGCTCGGTACGGGTATCTACATTGCTAGTCGCCTCGTCGAGGATCAACATCTTAGGATTCGCCACCATCGCGCGCGCAATGGTGATCATCTGGCGTTGCCCCTGGCTCAGATTTGCGCCGCGTTCAGTCATGACCGTGTCGTAGCCTTGCGGCAACTGGGTGATGAAATCGTGCGCATTAGCCTGCTTGGCGGCTTCGATGCATTCTTCGTCAGTCGCACCTTCTCGCGCGTACTTCAGATTGTTCATCACCGTGTCGGAGAACAAGAAGGCTTCCTGCAGCACGGTACCAACCTGTTTACGCAGGCTATCCTGGGTGAGCAGACTCAGGTCCTGCCCGTCGATCAGGATGGTCCCGTTGTCGATGTCATAGTAGCGGGTCAGGATATTGATGATCGTGCTCTTGCCTGCGCCAGTCGGCCCACAGATGCCGATCATTTGTCCGGGCGCAGCCTCGAACGTATTATGCTTTAGAATCTGCCGGCCAGGTACGTAGCTGAAATCGACGTCATCGAACTGCACGTGCCCACCTCGAAACTCGAAGGGCCTGGCGTCCGGATGATCCACGACCTGTGGTTGCTCATCGATGATCGCGAACACCCGCCTCCCCCCTGCGACCGCACTCAACGTCGTGCTGGTCAGGTTGGCGATCTGGGACAGCGGCGACGACAACAGCGAGGCATAGCCTGTGAAGGCCACTACCACTCCCAGCGTGGTGTCCCCGGTGATCACCAAAATGCCGCCGACAAACAACACGACGACCATCTGCAGGACGATCAGACCCTGAGTCAGCGGAAACTGCACGAGCGAGGTAAAGAACGCCTTGCTGGCCACATCGTAGACCCCGGAAGCAAGATGCTCGTTGTCCTCCATCGCCCAATCGTGGCGACGGTTGCTGATAATCACCCTGGTTCCGGAGATAGTTTCCTCCTGGAAGCCACTGAGTTGCCCCAAATCTTCCTGCAGTTTGGCGAATGCCGGAGCGGATACCCGTTCGATGAGCAG
>CAZPTF010000058.1:4612-10078 GCA_964589015.1 uncultured Anaerolineae bacterium | reverse complement strand
GAGAGGTACACGTATTCCCGTTCGCGTCCTCCGTCGATGAGCAGCGTCGCGAAAACAATGACCGGAACGACAGTCAGCGCGGCAATCGCCAATTCCCATTGGATGACAAACATCACGACCATAATCAGCAGTACCTGGCACGCAGAGCGAATCATCTGAGCGACCGCATTCTCGTAGAACAAGGCCACATTTTCCGTATCGTTCGTCACACGGCTCATCAGCTCGCCCAGCGGCTGGCGGTCGAAGAAATTCAGCGACAGCGTCTGGATCTGCCCGAACAAGTGACGTTGCAGGCGATAGACCGCTCTTGTTGACAGGTCAGCGAACACCTGCTCGGTGATGAAGCTCAGCGCGATGTAGAGAATCCCGGCGATGAGCGCAAACACCACCCACTTCTGCAATTCGGCAAAGGTCCCGTTCGGTGCGGAGAGCACGTTGATTGCCTGGCCGGTAAGGAACGGCAGGGCGACCAGAAAGAGCAAGGCGACAAGCTGGATGACGAGCGCTACAATGAAGCGGGTTATGGACCCTTCAGAAGTCATGTAGCCGACCAACCGCATGACGATCTCCACCACATCGCTCTTTTCGTCCACCGCCGGTGTCAGATCTTTCTTCTCGTTGCTCATCCTGCCACCTCCTGCAAATCAACTCCGGCAGTGACGCCGCTGCCCAGTTGAGATTCGTAGATGTCGCGATAAAGCTGGCTGCGTTCGATCAACTCTTCGTGACTACCCATATCGACGATTTCGCCATACTGCAACAACACGATTTTGTCGAGATCGATGACCGCGCTGATGCGCTGTGCGACGTACAGGGTCGTGATCCCGGCGTATGTCGCAGGGATTGCGCCCTGGACACGGCTTTCGGTCGCCACATCCAACGCACTGGTGCTGTCATCCAGAATCAGGATTCTGGGCTCGCCGGCAAGTGCACGGCCCATCGAAAGGCGTTGCCGCTGCCCACCGGAGAAATTGTAGCCACGGCGAGCGACTTCCGCTTCCCATTGTCCCGGGAGGTTGGTCACAAACCCGTACGCATCGGCAGCTTGCGCAGCACGGATCATCACATCGTCATCCGCCTGCGGGTTCGCAAACTTCAGGTTGAAACGCACGTCACCCTGGAACAGCACGGCTTCCTGAAGAGCGATACCCACGATCCTACGGAGGTCGTCCTGCGCGATGCTGCGGATGTCGATTCCATCGATTGTGATGCGCCCTTCGGTCACGTCATAGAAACGGGGAATCAAATTCACCAATGCTGTCTTGCCGGCACCAGTCGCCCCCAAAAACCCGATACGTTGCCCCGGTTCGATGGTCAGATTGATGTGCTTAAGCACCGGTGGATCCAATGTCCCGTCCGGACGGGCGAACGCGAAGCTCACATTTTCGAACACGAGCCGCCCCCCGACGTTTTGCGGATCGAGCGGCTTAGCGTCCGGGGCATCGACGATCAGCGGCAGTGCATCATAGACCTCGAAAATGCGACGCGCTGAGGTATCGCCGCGCAAGATGAAGGGAACTACAATCGCCATCAACGCGAGCGGGGTAACGACGAGCGACAGGTATTGCATGAATCGGACCAGGTCACCGACGGACATCCCTGCGCGCGACAATACATCAGCGCCGCCAGCCCAGATCACAAACACCGTCGACAACTGGGCAATGCCGGACAGCAACGGTGCAAGCGCAGCTACCCAAAAGGCCGCCCGGAAAGCAGGTTTGCGCATCGCATCAGCGCGCTGCTCGAAACGTTCGTTCTCCAGCTCCTCGCGCACAAATGCCTTGACGATTCGAGCTCCCGCGAGGTTTTCCTGCAGGGTGTTATTCAGGTCATCCAATCTCTTTTGCCGCTCGGAATAGGCCGCAAATATCCGCGGCACGATGATGGCCATGAGCACGAGCACGATCGCGGCTACGGCAAGCAGCACCCACAACATGTTGGGTGTAGTGAGCACGGTCAGAATCAACGCCACCACTATCATGAATGGCGCGAAGAGCAATAACAACACCGAATACATTACAGCATACATCAGGTTGTTGACATCGGCATTGAGACGGACCATCAGATTTCCAGTACGAAAACGGTCGAAGTTGGCAAATGAAAAACTCTGGAGCTTATTGTACAGCTCGACACGGATGACATAGGCTGTGCCCTGTGCGAAAAAGACCGCCAGTGACGCCGTCCAGGTGATGGCACCACCCCCAACTATCGCGAGCGCCAACATCCAGATGCCCGTGTCGATAATCACCTTCAGGTTGTGAGCTTCGATCCCCTGATTGATGATCTGTTGGATCAACGTCGCGATCCCTATCAACGATGCCGCCGCGATAAGTAACAGAAACTGCGACAAAAACAGTTTGCCACGATAGTTCTTATAGATTACGGCAAGAACCCGCCGAAACGACTGGACCATGTGCCATCTCCTTTCTCTCTGCAAGCACACCGATAAAGCCAAACGATGAACGACGACGAATGATGATACATACGGAATGGCTGGTACGCGCAGCGTCCGCAGTGACTGGTCCAGTATATCATGAATTCAGGGCACACGAAAATAGCCTTCCCGGTGACGAGTCCACTGACCGGCGGCCTGCCAAAAATCCCGGGGGCCCTTCCTTCTGCGGATGCGTTTGGGTACGATAGCACCATGTGCTACAATACAAATGGCCCGGGCCACTCGGGATACCCACTCTTCCCACGACACGCTTGCGAGAAGCGGCGAGACTGAACCGGAGTATTCGGGGCATTCGCCAGCGCGAAGCATTCGTGGTAAGCACACTCATTGCAGAGGAGCACAAGACCCATGAAACTACAAGGCAAGATGGCGCTGGTTACTGGAGCAGGACGCGGCATCGGACGGGCGATCGCCCTCCGGTTGGCACATGAAGGCGCTGATGTCACGCTGAATGACATCGACGAAAAGAACGCCACGGCGGTGGCCTACGAGATCGAGGCATTGGGCCGCCGCGCTCAGGTCGTGATCGCAGACGTTTCTGATGACACGCAAACTGTGGCACTGGTCAAGAAGCATCAGGACACCTTCGGCAAGCTCGATATTCTCATCAACAACGCCGGAATCGTCATTGTCAAGGCAATGTTCGATCATACCAGCGCAGATTGGGACCGAATTCTGGCGATCAATCTGAAATCGATCTACTTCTGCTCTCGTGCCGCCGCGCCCGTCATGATTGCGCAGCGCCAGGGAAAGATCGTCAACACCGCTTCGATGGGGGGCATCCGTGCGCAACCCATCTACGCGGCCTATTGTGCATCCAAGGCAGCGGTCATTTCGCTCACGCAGAGCCTCGCCAAAGAGCTTGTCGAACACAACATCCAGGTCAACGCCGTTTGCCCGGGGATCATCGACACCGAGATGTGGGTCACGGTCGACCGCGACGGTGGCGCAGTGACTGGAGACAATGCATACATGCAGTCGCGACTCAAGGGCGTCGGCATGAAGCGTGCCGGTACACCCGATGAGGTCGCTGCGCTGTACGCATTCCTCGCTTCGTCCGACGCCGACTACATCACCGGCGAAGCGTTCAAGATTCACGGCGGCGTATGGTGAGCACGGCGATACGCACTACGTAGAGCTGGAACCAGTCTTTCGGCTCGACTCAGGAGGTCTCCCATGATGCGGCTATCGGCTGCGGCAATTGCCTTGTTCGCACTACTCGCAGGTACGATCACCGTGCAGGCAGGCCCGCCGCACCAGCATCCACTCGTCATCACCGGTCCGGCGCTGGTCGATGCACAGTACGAACGGTTGTACATCGCCGCCGAAGACGGCAGCCATGTCCGCCAAACGGTTGTGGTATCCACCAGTGACGGGAGTGTCCAGAGTACCTTCGCGGTAGGCGGGCCGATGGCGCTGGATACTGCACGGGGCCGCCTCTACGTCAGTAGCAGCGCAGGTGTTGTGGCTCTGGATAGCGGCAGCGGGCAGGCGGTGCGTACCCTGTCTGCCATTCCGGTCAAGAGCGGGTGGGGCGGCGGGGATTACCTGCCTCCGGTCGTGATCCCTGCGACTGGTGAGGTGCTGGTGATCGACGGCCCGCAGCTGCGTGTCTTCGACGCAGATGGCACGGCGCCGATCCGCACGCTGCCTTTCACGGCTGAAGGGTTCACCGATTCGGCGGGCGCGCCGCTCACCCCGCAGTCGATCGTCTACGACGAAGGACGTGAAATCCTGTATGGGGCTTTCCTGGTCCATGCGCAGGTCTCGTCGGGAATTGGCGGCAGTTTCTCCGCTTACGAGATATACGGACTGGACATCAAGAGCGGAAAGGTCACAAGCCAGTTGGAAGCGATTGATCTACAACAAATGGCTATCGATCCGCACACGGGACACCTGCTGGTGAACGCGGGAGGCAACGCCAGACTGTGGTCCGGTGCCGGCGACTGGAGTGCCCAACTACAGGGGGCGGTGGTGGCGCCCGACCAGGCATTTCAAATCGACGCCACCAGCCGGCGCGCCTATGCGCAGGTCCAGGAAGGGCCGCTCCTCGCTTTAAACCTGGATACCCTGGAGCTGCTTGGTTTCGCCCAGCTGCCAAAAGACGACCGTTTGTTGGCTTTCGATGTTACTGCGGGGCAATTCTATCTGGCATCGGGCGACGGCACGCTTAGATCGATGCATGTGTCCGCTATCAGCGATTCCTTCGCCAGCACAACCGGCGATGGAACGGCGCCACAGTCTCCGGTGCGCAAGATAACGCTGTTGCCCGATGGCCAACTGGTAGCGCAATGGGCCGATTACACCGTAGGGTTCAGCCATGACAACGGCGCTCACTGGAACACACGCATCACCGGTTCCGCTGCGTTAGCCATATCCCCACAGTTCCCCACCGATCAGACGCTGCTAGTCGCACTGGACGGGTTGGGTGTTTTCCGCTCGGAAGATGGGGGAATGACCTGGCGCGTTTCCAGTGCCGGTCTCCGGAACATCTCCATTGACTGGATTGCTTTCTCACCCACCTATGCCACCGATCGCGTGGTTTATCTCTACACGAAAACCGGAGCGAATCCGCTGGGCTATCCCCGTACCGGCGACCTGTACCGCTCCACCGATGGGGGGCGGAACTGGTACGCGCTGCCGCCACGGAACAACGGCCTGGAGACGATCACGGTATCGGATGCGTGCGGCGACGACCGCACATTGGCAGCGGCCACGGCGCCGGGAGCGGCACCCGGAGCGGGGGCCTTCGCACTCTCCACGGACGGTGGCGTTACCTGGGCCGTGCAGGGGAACACCCCGGCGTACCCGGTGCCGGGAGGGCTGTCGTTAGCTCCGCTGTATGGCAAGTGGGGCGTGGGATTCATCTTCGGCAACGATGGCGTGCTATACCGTTCGGCGGACGGCGGCAAGAACTGGACCCCGGTATTGACCGGTACGCCACCCGACGTCTACTGGGGATTCGCAGCACACTACGCACAGCTCGCCTACGGTCCGGACATGGAAAGCGG
>CAZPTF010000058.1:0-4512 GCA_964589015.1 uncultured Anaerolineae bacterium | reverse complement strand
GGGGATTCGCAGCACACTACGCACAGCTCGCCTACGGTCCGGACATGGAAAGCGGGCGCCCCGTGTTTCTCGTGCTGCACTGGAGCGAATCCGCGGATGACCAACAGCAGCCCAGGAGTGCTTTGTTCACCTCCGGCGATGGTGGGCAGACCTGGCAACGGGCGACGGTACCAGCAGGACGCACCCCGACAGCAATCGCTATCCCCGATGGTTTCGTCGATAGTGGCACACTGTACATCGGACTGCCCGATGGGGGCATCGCCACTATCCAGCATGGCGATCTCGAGGTTCAGCAGTAGCCTGCGGCTGCTGTGAACTCAACCCATCCGTACCGCATAGCCCATCTCACGCAGGGCATCTGCCACTTGCCGCGAGATGAAGGAAACAGACAGCTCAAACGTCGTTTCGCCCAATTCGGGTGATGCCTCGGTGCGCGGGTCATCACGCATCGTGAAATCCGGCGTAGGGTCACCACGGAAGGTCCGTGCGTCAACAATGCCCCAATCGACGTTGTAGAGGGGCTCATCCACCGGCGGCAGCATCGACAGATCGACCGCCTCAGCACGAAGCGCCATCATCCGCGATGTTTCGATGACGTCGGCGTGCCCAACATCCAGCACGTCGTCCTGAGAAGCCCAGGCGAAAAAGGGGATGACTCGCGCGGGACTCTCAGCGGTGAATTCCGCACTGAGCCGCTCGAGTACCGCCACGTGATTATCGGCGCCATGCCCGTTGACGATCACGATGAGCCGGTAGCCCTGGCGGATCAACAACGTCAACATCTCCCGCACCAGAAGAGCGACGTACTCCTCTCTGAAGTACAGACTCTGCAGGGTATTGGCCGGAAAGTCCATGCCGACGATCCATTGTTCGCGCTCGAAACCCAGATAACCCAATTGCTCCGGCGATCTCTCGCGATCTGTTCCACAAAACAGCGTGGGGAGCACCACGCCGCCAATTTGTTGGGCCACCCGCAACGCAACCGCCTGCGCGTCGAGCGCATCGGTGCCCAGCGGAAGATGGGGACCGTGCCATTCCAGCGGCCCCACCGGCATGAAAACGAGTGGGCGTTCCCTCATCTCTGCAACGATCTCAGCCGGACGGAGCCACTCCATCCGACATTCTCTCTCTACCACTCGGTACCTCCCCATCTCATACCTCTGACGACGCCGTCCGGAGCCGGCCGGGTGCGAAACATCCGGTCCGCTATCTCGTGCTCAGACGAGCTGTCGACTTCCGAACGATCAACTCACAGGGTAGCAGATGTGTTTCCTCCACATCGTCACCCCGCAGCATGGATAGAATGACTTCCATAGCCGTTTGTCCCAATTCCTGTTTGGGTTGCGCGATAGTTGTCAACGGCGGCTCGAAATAGGCGGACAAGTCCGTATCATCGAATCCGATAATGGACAGGTCGTCCGGCACCCGCCTGCCAGTGGAATAGACAAAGCGCAAGGCTCCTAGTGCAGTCGCATCATTGTAACAGAACACTCCGGTTGGAGGGTTGGACAGGCTGAGAAGCTGTTTCATGGCGTGGATTCCCCCTCCCGGACGGCAATCACCTTGCACGATCAGAGTGGGATCGATTGCGATACCACACGCCGCTAACGCCTTTTCGTAACCTTCTTGCCGCGCCAGATTGTCCCAATCTTCATCTGGTCCTGTGATGTAAGCAATACGCCGGTGTCCAAGCGCGAGCAAGTGCTCCACCGCTTCCCGGCCACCCCGCAGACTATCCACCCGCACTGAGCGCCCATAGTCGGTCTGGCACGAGTTGATGAAGACCAACGGGATGTTGGTACCCTGTAAGACGGCGGCATACACACCACCGGTACGGACGGAGATCAGAATGATGCCATCCACGCGTCGTTCACGCAACGCACGGATCTCTGCCAACTCTCTTTCCGAGCCAAACCCGGACTGCGCCAGGATAACACTGTATTCATGACGGAGCGCCGCGTGTTCGATGGCCTGAATCACTTCCGCCTGAAACATATCCGTCATCGTTGTCGCAATGACACCGACCGTCATCGTGCGCTGCGTCACCAGACTGCGAGCAGCCGCACTCGGGGTATAACCCATTTCCCTGGCAAGCCGTTGAATTCGGACACGCGTTGCCGGTTTCACCCGAGGACTATTGGCTAAGGCACGTGAAACGGTACTGTAGGAGACATTAGCTATTTTTGCAACATCTTTGATCGAAATCGGCATCGCTATCCCTGTCTCTGCGGCATTGAAACTCCAAACGTTTGTATGATTATAGCACTTCATTAAGAATTTGTCAATAAATCCCTTTCAAATATTGGTGGGACATTTTGTCAAAATTTGCCCCATTTAATTCCATCGTTACTGATTTTCTAGTAATATTTCAATACATTCAATAAGAATATATGAACTAACCCCCACTTTCAATCAGTCCCTTTGATCGAATCACAACTCAAATCAGGTCTTGACAAACGTTTGTATGAATGGTATAATCAGAAATACAAACGTTTGGACAACTCGGGACTTTGGACACCAAATCTCTGCAACAGTGATTGCGCAGGAGCCTATGGAATCTCAGGATCAGCCTCCAGGACACATCACGGATCAACAAGTTGCGGCACGGAGCGAGTGGGACGTCTTCTGGTACCGGTTCCGCGGCGACCGTTTGGCCTTCGCCGGAGCAGCTTTTCTCCTGCTCCTCATCATCCTTGCGACGGTGGGTGCGCCGCTGGCTGTGATCGTGACCGGGCACGAACCTGACGAACAGTTCTTCAATGGTCTGGATATCAACGGCATTCCGTTGGGACCCCTGTCCCGCGAAGTCTCCGATGATGGGCTGACCCCCGATCCGCATGGCGAGTTCTTCATTCTGGGAACCGACCGGTTGGGCCGCGACGTGTTTGTCCGCCTCTTGTTCGGCGCACGAATCTCACTGCTGGTGGCGTTTGCGGCAACGGGCGGTGCGTTGCTGATCGGTGTGCCACTCGGCTTGACCGCCGGCTACTTCCGAGGGGCATGGGATGCCGTTATTTCGCGCGCAATCGATACAGCGCTGGGGTTCCCCTCTCTGCTTTTCGCGATCGGGCTGGCTGCGGTAATCGGCCCGGGTCTCGCCAACGTGATCATCGTGATCGCCCTGTTCTCGTGGTACTATCCTGCCCGTCTCGTACGCACATCCAGCCTGGCTTTGCGCTCGGAACAATTCGTCGAAGCCGGTATTTCGGTTGGCGCTGGTGATTCCAGGATCATTTTCGGCCACCTGCTGCCCCATCTCACCGCCCCGATCATCGTCTACTCTACAGGAATCATCGCCACCAACATCCTCTTCGAAGCCGGCCTGTCATATCTCGGCTTGGGTGTCCCTCCGCCTGCTCCCAGTTGGGGACAGATGCTATCCGATGGGGTCGTTGGCGGCTTGTATCGTGTCCAGCCCTGGCTTGCTATCATTCCCGGCGTGGCCTTGGCTATGACTACGCTGTCGTTCAATCAGCTTGGGGATGGAATGCGTGACGCTTTCGCGCCGAGGAAGTCGTAATGATCAAATATCTGATTCGTCGCCTGGCTGTGGGTCTGTTTCAGCTTCTCTTCATCACGTTCGTGGCCTATTTCCTGTTTTTCATGATCGCCAGTGCCACCGGTGCGGATCCTGCGCGGCGAATCGCCGGCAAAGCGGCGACGCCCGAACGTGTCGCCGAGATCGCCCATACCCTGGGAACGGATCGCCCCTGGTACGAACAGTACGCCCGTTTTGTCACCAACCTGGCACATGGAGATCTGGGCTATTCATACATGAAGCGCCGTTCGGTCGCAGAGATTATCTTCCCGGCCACAACTGTGACGCTTTCGTTGCTCGCGGGTGCATCCATACTCTGGACCCTCATCGCCGTTCCAGTGGGCATCGTGGGTGCGCTTTGGCCCCGCAGCGTATCAGATCGCATCTCTGCCGTGTTGATTCAGATCGCCATCTCCGCTCCGGTGTTCTGGGTCGCGCCAATGCTCTCGTACCTGTTGGCCTACCAGCCGAGCCAGGGTAAGCTGTTCGGTATCGATGTGGGGTTATCCCTGCAGATGTTTCCAATCCAGGGATACGTCAGACTGGGCGAATCACCGCTGCAGTGGACATGGCATTTGTTGTTACCCTGGCTGGCGATGGCACTGGGATATGCCGCCCTATACGCCCGTTTTGTCCGTGCTCTGGTCAGCGAGCAAATGGGGGAGAACTATGTACTGGTGGCCCGTGCCAAGGGGGCATCTGAACGCAGGATTCTGACATCGCACGTCGGTCGCTTGGTCGCACCGGCCCTGATCATCATGGTCGGTCTCGACGTCGGCGCGATGATGGGCGGTGCGCTTTTCGTCGAGCAGGCTTTCGGTCTGCCAGGCTTGGGTTATGTCGCGTTCAGCTCAATTCAATCACTGGACTATCCGATGACCATGGGTACGATCACCTTTGCTGCCATTATGACGGTCGCCTTGAACACGGGCGCAGATGTCATCCATGCCTTGCTTGATCCGCGCGTGCGCCGG
>CAZPTF010000057.1:5842-16390 GCA_964589015.1 uncultured Anaerolineae bacterium | reverse complement strand
GACGCAAATACCTTGGGGCGCCTGGGCCGACCCCGTTTCGACGACCTCGCCACCGCACTGGGTCTTCTCGCACCGGCGTCCATTACGTCAGGGGCCGCACGAGCACGCTCTAAATGTCGGAGGTCCTTCTGTTCTCGCTCCAGGATCAGCGCCCGCACATCTTCGGCAGTGCGTCCGTCATTCTCCCAGTAGAACGTCCCGCGGAACATCCACCACGTACGCGGGTATTGGTGTCCACGGCTACCCGCACGGGAACCTCGTACTGCAACGTGGTGATCTCGCGATACCGTTTCGGACTGACACCACGTGAATCACCGAAATCTCGAGTCTCGAAGCAGTATCTGGGGAAGAGTCCCCCGCGCTTGACGAAGCCGGCAGTCGAAGCTTTTCTCAGCATTCTCTTCTGCTCGCATTTCGCACTGTAGACAAGTGCAGGCAACCAGCACACTCTTTGGCGGCCAATCGACTTCATCCTGTATACTATTATACCATAAGAATCACCATCACGTCTGCTCTGACATAACGCCCAATCTCTGAGAATACCGTAACACAGCCCACGCGCAAAACGGACCTGCTCGGGCGCATGCGCCCGAGCAGGTCCGTCCTTGTAGATTCCCAGAAAATCCCAAACATTTACCGCCGGTACGCCTCCAGGTACGCGTCGCAATAGAGCTGCTTGTCCAGCAGCAGTTCTGCCGTAATCAGGCTATCCATCAGCTCCTTGTCCAGCGGATCGAGGATCACGCTATCCAGCCCGTGCGCCATGCACATCACCAGGAAAATCCGGTCGAGGAGGTGTTTCTCTTGCGCGCGCTGCGAGACGTTGCTCAACCCGATCACCGTATGCGGAGGTGGATCTGAAAGCTGGCGAAACTGGCCGAGCGCCTGCAGCAGTCGCGGGCATTGGTCCTGCACGGCCTTCACCGGCAGCGTAATCGGATCGATATAGAGATGCTCGACGGGCACGCCATGCTCCATCGCCGCCACCAGGATGCGCATCGCGATCTCGCTGCGCCCCTCCGTCGTCGAAGGCACCCCCTGCTCGTCGATCGTCAACGCGATGATCGACGCATCGTATTTTTGCGCCAGCGGCAGGAAGAAATCCAGCTTGTCCTGCGCTCCGGTGGTGGAGTTGATGAACGGCGGAACCTTGCAGCGCGCCAACGCCGGCTCGAAGACATCCAGCTTGGCGCTGTCGATCGCCAACGGCACATCGACCGCCTCCTGAACCGTCTCCACCAGCCACACCATCGCTTGCGCCGGCTCGTCGCTCGCCGGCCCGACGTTGACGTCCAGCACGTGCGCACCGGCGGCAACCTGACGATGCGCCAGATCGACGATCACCTCCTTATTCTCCTCCGCAATCGCCGCCCGCACATTCTTGAACATCCCGTTGATCCGTTCCCCAATAATCAACATCACTCAATCCTCCTTTGACCGAGTCTACGTCTTCAGCGTTGCGAGCGGTACGGCTGCCTCCGCAACATCTCGCCCCTCACAGCGCAATCGTCACACTCCCCGTTCAACCCGCCAGCGTTCCCAGGGTCTTCTGCACGGCTGCAATCGCTTCAGGATGCCGCATCACGAGAATATCGACACCTGCCTGCACGAAGGTTACCGCTGTCATCGCTTCCCACAGCGTCGCGCGTTCTTTCAGCGCCCCCCACTGCGGCGCGACGGTCTCGTCGGCAATGGATTCCTTCGCCTTCCAGGTCTCGGCGCCCACCACCGCCATAATCGGCGTCGACATCATCTTGTCACCGCCCAGCGCGGCCAGCCGGCTGCGTTCCATGATCGAGTAGGCATATTCCAGCCCATAACCCAGACCGCCCGTCGTCGGATAGGCGACGATCCGCTCGATGGGCAGCCCCATATCCGTAATCAGGATATTCACCTGCTTCTGGATGTTGATATCCAGCGGGGACAGCGCGACGATCGCGTGATTGTCCGCCAGACACGAGACGGCAAGCGTCTTATAGTTGTCCTCTTCGGCCATTCCGAACAGGAAGTTCCTTCCCCGCAGCGCCCGGCTCACCGCAGCGAGCACTTCGTTATCCTTTGCATTATCACCGCAACCCCAGATGAACAGTGGCACGCCCACCGCATCCGCCACTGCCGCGGCGACCTCGCTGCATTTCGCCGGGGACGAATCTGCCAGATCCGGGCTGGCGCTCACCAGTCGCAGGCAGATCATATCGACGCCCAGCTCGTCCACACCACGCTTCGCCCATGCCACCGCATCTGCCGAGACGTCACGCCACGCCTCCGCAAGCGGCCCGGACCAATCCGCCGGTGCTTGATCCCACACTTCGAGTGCGATCACCGGCGGTCGCGTCTCACCCTCGAAGCCGAGAAACGGTAGTGTGGTATGTCCGCCGATCGTCACCGTACGACTCCCGTTTCGCTCGGTACCCAGCGTCAACGTGCCGATACTGCCTTTCCATGATTCCTGATATGGGGGTAGAGACATGTTTGTTCTCCTCTCTGTTATGCCCTCTCCTGGACAACCATCTGTTCCGCCATCGCCCGCGAAACAGCAGCCTGTGTGATCTTGGCAGCCTGGTGTAGCAGCGGATGCGTCTGCGTGCCGGTATCCTCCATGCCCGCCAGACAGGGATAATAGTGATGCAGCAGGCCAGCCGACTCTGCTGCTCGCTCCGGATCGATACCTGCCAGTTTTTCCACGACGAAGCGCGTACACCCGCAGGGTGCCTCGCGGACGATCTCCCAATCGACAAGCTGTCCACCACGCAGCCCACAGCGGAGCTCAGGCGTCCCGAAATGCGCGGCGAAACGCTCGACCACCGGATGCACGTGTCCGCGACGGCGCAGGCTGCAGAATGGCGCTGGGAACGCGTAGCCCATTCCCTGCGCGGCCAGACGCCGCGCCAACTGCGTGGCGAGCCCGGGCGGTAACCACATCCCGCGGTCTATCGGCGCGATCACCGCCTCTGCACCACACCGCTCCGCCAGATCCGCCGCCAGGTCCGACACGCCGGAATGCTCCGCCAACGATAGCAGCAGTTCCGCTTGCGGCAGGCTATCCGGCAAGAACGGCGTCGGATCATCCAGTACCCGCGGCACGCCTGCAGGCCCTTCCCACATGGCGATCTCCCAGCCCCCAGGCGCTGCCTCCGCCAGATGCGCAGCGATCCGCATGCCATAATGCCCGGTGACCACACACAAAATCCGCATCTCCGCTCCTACAGGGTGTGCTCCCGCTTCGCCCCACAACCACCCTTCCTCCGTCACCCTGAGGAACGAAGTGACGAAGGGTCTCACGCCACGTACCTGGACGAGATTCTTCGCTGCGCTCAGAATGACGTGGTTCTTGGTTGTTCCTCACGTAATCAGTGGCCCGCGAAGCAACGCAGGGCAGATCGGATCAGTAGCTTGTCCCTCAGTCTTGAGAGTGTCCTATCTACGCCATCGCCGGTTGCCAGATACGCTGCAACACCCCACGCACCGCCACCACCGCCGGTGAATCTGCCGGCAAATCCAGCACGGACGCTCCGGCCAGCGCATGGGCGAGTACCGCCTCATCCTGCGGGACCTGTCCCCACACATCCAGTCCGGCACGTTGAATCTCCGCCTGTTGCGCCGCGCCAAACTCCCCGGCGTGGCGGTTGACCACCAGCCCCCATCGCCGAATATTCACATCCAGCGAATCGGCCAGGACACGGATACGCGCCGCCGACCGCAGACCGATCACCGTTGCGTCGCTCACTACCAGCAGCAAATCGACGTCCCGCGTGGTTCGGCGGCTGAGATGCTCCATCCCGGCTTCGTTGTCGATCACCACGTAGCGATATTTCTCGTCCAGCCGGTCGAGGAAATGCCGCAGCAGCGAATTGATATAGCAGTAGCAACGCGGCCCCTCGGAACGTCCCATCGTGATCAGGTCGAACCCGCTCCCTTCGACAGTACATTCGCGCAACCGGTAATCGAGATACTCAGCTTTGCCCATACCTGCGGGAATCTGTCCCGGATCCTCCAACACATCTTCGCGCAGTTGTCCGATAGTCTCGCTGGTCTCGTTATTCAGCGCCAACCCCAGGCAAGCATTCGGGTCAGCGTCCACCGCCAGCACCGGTTTGCGCCCGCTATCGAGCAGGGTGCGGATAATCAACGCAGCGAGCGTTGTCTTTCCGGTCCCGCCCTTGCCGGATACAGCAATCACGTACGACATGAGGTCTCCTGACTCACCACGACCGACGGGAAATTCTCCAGATCGGTGTGCGGGATGAACAGCGATGAAGTGAAACGGTTCATAAACATAGAATCTGTAGATAGATCGAAATAGGTGATGCGGGACGCCACGAGATTGGCGCTCTGCAACACTTCCGTCGACAACAGCGCCATCCGTGCGCCGGCCAACGACCCATTGCCCAAAAAATGGAACGTCTTCAGTGGCAGATCGGGCAATAACCCAATCGTGATGCAATTGACGATATCCAGGTGATATCCGAACCCTCCGGCGATAAACACGCGTTCCACATCCTCGAAACGCACTCCGACGTGGTTGATGAGCGCTTCCGCCGCCGTATAGATCGCCCCCTTCGAGCGCAGGAAAACGGCAATATCCGTCTCCGAAATCGTCAAGGGTTTGCCGGTCGCCGATTCGTTCCCCGGCACCACGACGAATTCGAGGCCATCGGGACCGTCGACCAGCCCCGGGATTTCCGACTCCGTCCGGAATCGCCCGCTCTTCTCGAGATAACCAGCGCGGAACATCTCGGCGACCAGGTCGATCATGCCGGAGCCGCAAATCCCCTTCGCTCTGCTTCCGCCAACCGTCTGGTAAACGATCTTGCCCCCTGGTGTCACCGCCACTCGCTCGATCGCGCCATCAGTCGCTCTCAAACCGCAGCGCATCCCTCCGCCCTCGAAGCTGGGCCCAGCCGACGCGGAACAGCAGATCAACCAGTCGGAATTGCCCAACACGATCTCACCATTCGTGCCGATATCGATCAACAGCGACAGAGCACCGTCCTGGTGTAAGCCCGATGCCAGGATGTCCGCAACCACGTCGCTACCGACGTAGGCGCCGACACCGGGCATGCACTGCAATAGACCGCGCCCGCTGATCGTCATCCCGATCTCCGCCGCCCGAATCGCCGGCACCTGGTTGGCGGTTGGGATGTAGGGTTCCGCGCGAATAAACGCCGGATCGATCCCCAGCAACAGGTGCATCATCGTCGTGTTGCCTGCCGCCACGCAGTAGGTCACGTCCGCCAGGTCGATGTCGTTCCCTTCGACCAGCGCGGAGATCAGCGTGTTGATGTCCGAGACCACGTAGCGCTGCAGCTCCTCCACACCCTGATCCTCAGCGCAGTACATGATCCGCGAGATCACGTCTTCGCCAAACCAGACCTGCGAGTTATAGGATGCCTCCGTACCGACCGTGTTCCCGCTGACCAGATCGATGAGCTGCGCGACGATCGTGGTCGTGCCCACATCGACAGCCACGCCATAATTCCGGACCGAGGTATCGCCCTCCTCGAACTGTACGACCTCTACAGTCTTCCCGCGCAGCGCGAGAGTCGCAGTGATCTGCCAACCGGTCTCGCGCATCAGCCGTCCCAATCTGCGTATGTTATACAAACCAGTCTGCATAACAGGATATTCGGATTTACGTCTCAGTTCGCGGTAAACGCGCTCCATATCACCGACGTTGTCAGCCAGACTCGGCAAGGGCAAATCCAGAAACCACTTCTTCGACAAGGGATCGAACACATACGGCTTGCTCCCCGGGCGCAGCATGATGTCTCCGAAGCGATGCGCCTCTTCTTGCTCGAGTTTGGAACGTCCTTCAAACCGCGTTTCAGGCGGGACGTCGATTACGACATCGCTGTGAATGGTGGTCTGGCAGGCCAACACATAGCCCAGGCGAATTTCGTCGCGTTCCAGCAGCGCGGTCGGTTTGGTCCTGATCTCACCGTCACGGACAATAACCCGGCATTTTCCGCACAGCCCATCACCACCGCAGATGGTATTGACGTACACACCTGCTTGCTTCGCTGCTTGCTCTATCGTCACGCCTTCGTCGACCAGGACGGAAACTTCATCAGGCAAAAACTGCACCTGGCAAATCGCCACCACTTGCCTCCCTGCGCACACACGCCGCCCTTACGGCAGGCTCTTCAGAAAGCGCGGTATCGACGCAGATTCCTGCGGACCTACCAGCACTTCCCAGCCCGATTTCTCCTTGAGTTTTGCCGCCATCACCGCCACCAACCCGGGGATGATGATCTTCCGGTGGCTGACGCGGCTCTTGATGCCATCTTCCGCTGATAGCGCCGCTGTCACCTTGTCCGCGTTGAGCTTATCCGCTGCCCAGGCAGTCAGTACCGAGGTGCCCTCCGTATCGACTACGACGACGTATGCCGGCACACGGCTGGCGTCGATGTCGCCTTCTACGGTATAGTAGGTCAGCGAGAAGTTCGTCGTCAGCAACACCGGTGATTCCGCCGTCGGGTCCCGCACCTCGTACACGCCCGGCTTGACCTGGATCGGTTTCTGCGGATCGGTATAGATGTTGTAGCGAATCGTCAACAGCGAGATCAGTTCTGCCGGATCTGCCCGGTCCAACACCACGATCCCCGCATATTTCGCAATGTAGGTTCCCGCCTGGGTAATCGCCTGTCGCTGGTCCGGATCGACCGCGAATGCGATCATCGGGTAGCCCAGCCCACGGCAGCTTTTTTTCAGTGCCAGCCGCCGCGCGATGGTCAGCGCCTGTAGCGTCTCAGCGAACGCAGCTCCCTCCAACCCAATCACCACATCAGGGACACCCGCCTCCACCACCCGCGGCGTCAGCTCGCTGAGCGCCTCCAGATCGCCGGCAACCACCGCCAACGGGCACTTGGCGGTTTTCGCCAAGTCTGCCATCTTCTCCCAATTGTTTGCATCGGCGGCGTAGATCAAGGGTCGATTCGCCGCACACTCCTTGAGCGCCGCCTCGATCAGTGCCGGGTTCGCGCTGAGCAGAATCAGCGGATACGGCACGGTCCGCTGTGCTTGCGCCGCCACAGCCGCAAAACGGGCAGGGTCACCGCTATCTCCCTTGATCGCTACGAGATCAATGCTCATCCGCGTACCCACACGCTCGATGGCGAAATCGCGCAGTGTTTCCAGTTGCGCGGTCAGCGCGGCATCATCCAGGGCATCACTCACCTGCACGGCAACTCCGGTGGGATGGAAGAACGTCAGTTCGTGCCTGAAGAGCACGGTCTCATTGCCAATCTCCAGCTTGTGGTCTCCCACGCCGATCGTGATGAGGCGGATGGGCGGCTGTGCAGCTCCTTCCAAAGCAGCGCGCCCCTCAGCGGTGACCTCGGGGCAGTCGTCCAACGAAATCTTTTTCTGCGACAACTGCATCGCAAACGCAAGACAGGTTGGGAAACCGCACTTACCACAGTTCGTCTTGGGCAAATGTTTGTAAATATCGAGTGCCGTCAGTGCCATGATTCCACCCTCCTCCTGGCAGATCACCGCGCCGTCGAATGGGCGCTGCGCATCTCAGATCATCCGCCGCGTGTAGCGATACCTACATCATCTCCAACAGCATCGGCATGGTCAGCGCCGGATGATTCTTCTCCTCCACGTATGCCATGACCGCCGCGATGTCCAACCCGACTTCCTCATCCGCGATCTTCTCGAACAGGTCAGGCTCGCCCAGTTCCTCGCACCGTTCCTTCAGCGTGTCGTGCAGGTACTCCTTCAGCTCCTTCGTCATCCACACCAGACGTTTCAGCCCACCCTCGGCAGAGATGAACTTCCGGCTGCCGATGTACAGCCGCCCGACACCCAGGAACCCGGGCGTTTGCTTGCCGCCGCCTACCATTCCGGCAAGTGTCGTGAACGCGGCTCCGCAAGGCGTCATGTCCGCAAATTCCCGGTTGACGACCATGAAACCGTTGACCTCAGGCAGCATGGCGATAATACACTCGAAGCACCCACACGACGTCATCGGGTTTTTCAGCAGAGAATAGGCGCAGAATCGCTCCAGCCGTCCATGAGAAAACTGCTTGACCGCCTCGTTGACGCCTTCCCATTCTCCGGTTTCCGCATCAATTACGCGTCCCTTCTTCACCGGCTGGTTCACGCCGTATGGGTTGATTTCGAACGACGCCTTCCCGTCCAGCCAGTTGTACGCACCACACAACCCGAGTCGCTCGGGGCTGATGATGCACACGTGATCCGGCGCGAAACTCTGGCAGAGCGTACACGAATAGAACGTATCGACGCTATCGTCCGTCATGCCGGCTACGCGCGCGTCCCGTTCCTCGAACGCAGCAATTGCTTCCGGCAGCAGCCGGTCTACATCTTCCTGTCGCGTGTACAGAGTCACCGCAATCTTGTCGGCGATCTCGCCGAACTCCTCCTTAAGCCGGTGATGGAGAATCGTACCGATATGCTTGAGCCGGAAGCCGCTCGCGAACGCCTCCTTGCTGATCCGAATCCATGCGATCTGGCGTTGCCCAATATGCATCACCCCCATCGCCTGGTTGACGAACGTATGGATACGCCGCTCCAGGATGGGCTCGAAATCTTTCTGCATCTTGCGCCCCGCAGCCTGCACACGGATCGCCAGCGGCATCGCTGCGCCCACTTCCACGGTATCGATATCCGGTCCAATCAGCTCGATGTGACCATCTTCGATCTCGTCCATATCAGCCATATCGAGATACTCGAAGGCGGTCGAGAAGCGCTGCCCAAATTGCACCTGCATATCCTCTTTACGAACGCTCTCCCCCTCGAATGCAGCTGAGTACGGGACTGGAATATCGATGTCGGCCATCTTCACCTTGACACCACGCACTTCGATACAGGTGGGTACGATCTTTTCGTAATCGAGTTCGTGTACCAGGTGCTCGTACGTACAGATTCCCGTGGGACGAATCTCAGGGATAGCGGTGTCGGCGATCACCGGGAAGCCCATGTTGATCGCCCCGGCGCCGGTAGCATACTTCAGGTCATCCAGTGCGCCGAGCGCCAAACCAAAGGCAAACACGCGATCCTTGGTATAAAGCAATGCCTTCGTCCCGGCCCCTTTGTCCAGCCCACCGAAGGTGAGCGCAGAGCGGATGGCCCAGTTGAGCGGATAGATGGCCGTCACGGTATCTCGACCGTATGGTACAATGTAGGTCTCCCAGCTCATCTCCACGCCCTCTTCCATCAACTGGTCGATGACGCTTCTGCCATTCACGCTCGACCCGACGAAAGTCAGAATGTTGCGCATTTGCAGGTCCCGGATGATGCGCACCGCGGTCTCATTGTCGGGTGCAGCGCCCAGCACGGCCGCAAAGCCTGGCATCCGGCCGTCTACCAATTGGATACCGAGCGTCCGCATGATCGTGTCTGTAAAGAACCCCTCGCAATCCGGTTGCGGCTCAAGTCCGTACAGATAGCGCAGCGCGACGATGACCTCCTCCGCCAGCAGGGTAGCCACTCCAGCATCCAGCGCATTGCCCAGATAGGGCAGCCAGAGGGCGTCTGATGGCGGTTCATGGAGGAGACTGTGGACCTCACCCAGGATCGGCTTAAGATCCTCCAGCTTCTTCGCCTCGATACCGAGAAGCGTGTAAGCCATCGGCAGATAATATGCAGTCTCCGGGAATTCGATGCGCGTGTCGGCTGCTTTCTCAGCGAGCGCTTTATCGAAGAATTCCTGCGCCTCTGTAGCCAGGACTTTTGCGCCTCTCATAGCTGCTGCTGCAACAATTTTGGACATAGCTCAACTCCTTCACTTGAAGATGGCAGACCGGCAAATCATGACACCGCTTTCTCCAGCCCAACGACAAGCTGTGCGCAAGTCGATCGGCTACGACAATCCGGGCACAACGTGGTTATTTCCAGCAAGTCCCCAATCCGTTCGCGAGCCGCCAGCAATGTGGCCCCCGGGGCAAATTGCGCCCCACATGATGCGCAGGCGATCAGCTCGACCTCCGTATTCCAGAAACGCAGGTGGCGCTTTCCGTCGTATTCCCTGATGCGAATCACACCTGTCGGGCACACGGACGCACACGCCCCGCAGCCGATGCACACCTCCGAATTGACGCCATACGGGGTGCTGATGCTGCGCTGGACGCCGCGCCCGGCGAAACTGATCGCATTGCGGCCGAGCACTTCGTTGCAGACTCGCTCGCACAACCCACACAGAATGCACTGGGACGGTTCGCCGATAGTCTCCAGACGCACGCGCTCCAATCCAGCCTCGGCAGCCAGCTCATGCAGGATCGGCACGTCAGGACATCGCGCTAACAACAGTTCGAGAATCAGCCGCCGGATGCGCAACACCGCTTCCGTGTCCGTATTGACCACTTCGCCCGCCCGCAGGATGGGATATTCGCATGAAGTCCGCAGCCGCCTTCGCCCGCGTGACTCCACCTCGACCTGACACAGCCGGCATGCTCCGTATGGCGACACCGCCTCGTGGTAGCACAGCGTCGGGATCCGGATCCCGAGCAATCGCGCCGCTTCCAGGACGGTCGTTCCCTTCTCCACTTCGATCGTTTGTCCATCGATTGTGACCGGAATCAGCAT
>CAZPTF010000057.1:1390-5742 GCA_964589015.1 uncultured Anaerolineae bacterium | reverse complement strand
GCGTCGAAACGACACACGTCGTGGCACACCCCACACTTGATACACCGCGTTTGATCGATCTGATGCGCCTCTTTTTTGGCTCCGCTGATGGCGCCCTCCGGACACTTCCTCAGGCACACGCCGCAACCGGTGCACGCTTCAGGATCGATCTGGTACGTGATGAGCGCCTTGCACACCCCTGCCGGACACCGTCGCTCGTTGATATGCGCCAGATATTCGTCGTGAAAATAGCGCAGCGTCGACAGCACCGGGTTCGGCGCAGTGGTTCCCAGCGCGCACAAAGAACCTTCCGCAACCACCGCACACAGTTCTTCGAGGAGCTGCAGGTCACCCTCCTGTCCTTCGCCATCGCAGATGCCCCGCAATATGTGCTGCATCTGTGCCAACCCTTCGCGGCACGATACGCACTTGCCACACGATTCGTCCATCAGGAAGGCCATGAAATAGCGGGCAATATCGACCATGCACGTCCCTTCGTCCATGACGATCATGCCGCCCGACCCCATCATCGATCCGGCATCGGTCAGGCTCTCGAAGTCGACTGGCAGATCCAACAGGCTCGCCGGAATGCATCCGCCGGAGGGCCCTCCCGTCTGCACCGCCTTGAATGCCTTCCCACTGCTAATCCCTCCGCCGACGTTGAAGATCAAATCACGGAGGGTGATTCCCATCGGTACCTCGACAAGCCCCGTGTTGTTCACCTTCCCGACCAGCGAAAACATCGCAGTGCCCTTACTGTTATCCGTACCAACACTTGCATACCACTCCGCACCGCGATTGATGATATGCGGCACGTTTGCCCACGTCTTGACATTGTTCAGGTTTGTCGGACAGTCCCACAGCCCGCTCTCCACCGTGTGCACGTGTTTCGCACGCGGCTCCCCTGTCCGTCCTTCGATCGACGCTACCAACGCAGTCGACTCGCCGCACACGAACGCCCCGCCACCACGGTTGACCTTGACATTGAAATCGAATCCTGAACCGAGAATGTTCCGCCCTAAAAAGCCATACGCTTCGGCCTGCTGCAACGCACGGTGGAAATGCTTCACCGCAAGCGGATACTCTTGTCGCACGTAGATGTAGCCCTGATGGCTGCCGATCGCGTACGCTCCGATGACCATCCCCTCGAGCACGCTGTGCGGGTTGCTCTCGATAATGCTCCGGTCCATATACGCTCCCGGGTCGCCCTCATCGGCGTTACAGATCACGTACTTCACGTCTCCGTGCGCATCGCGGCACGACCGCCACTTGCGGCCGGTGGGAAAGCCCGCTCCGCCTCTCCCACGTAATCCGGATTGCGTGATCTGGTCGATGATTTCGTCCGGCTGCATACTGAACAACGCCTTGACCAGCGCCGAATATCCGCCGACGGCGATGTAGTCGCGGATATCTGTGGGATCGATCGCGCCGGAATGGGCCAGCAACAAGCGTTGCTGATTGCGATAGAACGGAATGTCACCTTCGTGCACGATCGTTTCGCCGCTTTCCGGATGGCGGTACAGCAGTCTGGGAACGACCCGGCCCCCCAAGAGCGTTTCGTCGACAATTTCGACGACATCTTCGGGCTTCACCTGCTGGTACAGGATCTGCTCCGGATGGATCACTAGCAGCGGGCCACGTTCACAGAACCCCTGGCAGCCGGTCTCTTTCATCTCGACGACATCGATTTTTGCCGCCAGCCGCCGTTCCAGCAACGTGTCACGCAGTGCCGTTGCCACCGCTTCGCTCCCGCTGGCACGGCAGCCGGTCCCCATGCACAACGCGATCCAGCGTCTGTCCGGTTGCCGCGTCGTGACGATCTCATCTCGCAGCAGGGTCAGGTCGTCGGGACACTGTAATTGCGTCATTTCGCCTCCCTGAACGGTTTCAGCAGGGCTTCTACGCGTGACGGCGTGAGGTTGCCCTTGTGCTCGCCATCGATGTCGACGACGGGCCCAAGCGCGCACGCCCCCACGCAGTTGACGATGTCCAGCGAGAACGTCCCATCTGCGGTCGTCTCACCGGCGGTAATATCGAGTTCACGCTCCAATTCTTCCAGGATGCGCGGCGCTCCGCGCACGTGGCAGGCTGTCCCCATACAGACTTTGCAGACATGTTTCCCCCTTGGCACCAGACTGAACGCCTTGTAGAAGGTCGCCACACTATAGATCTGATTCATCGGATAACTGAGCTGCTCACTCACCCGGGACAATGCTTCTTCCGGCAACCACCCGAACGCTTCCTGGATATCCTGCAGGATGCCGATCAATGCACCGCGTTCGCTGCGGTATCCATCAATGATCTCATCTACCCGCGAGAATTCTGCTTCCATCGCCAACTCCGTTATGCTTTGCGAACGGGAATTTTTACCTGTTCACCGCTTCTGTATCCTGCGACCCAGTCCTCGCGTGCGCGGCGGGCAATTTCCTCGCCCAGTTCTTCGATCGACACGAGGCGAATGGCCTGCGTCGGACACGCCGCCACACAGGCCGGCTCCTTGCCCTCGCGGGTCAGCTCGAAACACAGGTCACACTTGACAATCGCCTTTCCCGCTCGATCCATCCGCAGCACTCCAAACGGGCACACCAGCACGCACAGCGTACATCCGATACAGCGCGCCGCGTTGCACAACACCGGCTCGTCGACATCCAGCCGCGACATGGCATGTGTCGGGCACACCCGAATACAAGGCGCGTCCTGACAGTGCCGGCAATGCAGCGGGATAGCGAATTCTTCAACCATTCTCACCCGCACGCGCGCTTGCGGCTGTGGCTGTTCCATCACGGCCTCCCAGAGATTTTTTGCACGCGAATGGACCACCGCACAGGCCAACTCGCATGACTTGCACCCCAGGCATTTCTCGATTTCGACGTGTATCAGCTTCTTCATACTCCAACCCCCCGTTCACCGCGACCTTCAGACGGTATCGTCTACTGGTACATCATCGGCCGCAGGTGTAGCGCGTCACGTTTCTTGTTGATGTGATCGATCATCAGGTGGGCTGCCTTGATCGGATCCGGTTCGAAGGCCCATTTGCCGCCAACGATGCCCTCCAGGTCCTCAGTGAGAAACTTGGTCACGTTCGGGCTCCCCATCACGTTCAGCGGCGTCCCAAACACCGTGAATATCCCCGAGCCGACCACGTACCAGCCGATTGCGATGGCTTTCTCGCTCATCCACTCGGGCGCAGCACCGGCAACCGGCAGTTCGCTGATGTCGTCACCAATCCCACCTTCCTTGACCATGTTGCAGCAGGCGATCAGGATGCGCGTGTTATCGACGCACGATCCCAGGTGCAGCACCGGTGGGATGCCGACCGCCTCGCACACCTCTTGCAGCCCCTTGCCGGCGTATTTGGCGGCGGCTTCCGGCTGAAGCAGCCCGGCCTTGGCGCAGTTCAGCGCAGAACAACCCGTCTGGACCACCAGCACGTCGTTCTTGATGAGCTCTTTGACCATCGCGACGTGGCACCCTCCGCTCGCGTTCTTCGGGTTGTCGCAACCGACCACCCCGGCGACCCCGCGCAGCCGTCCTGCGATGATCGCATCGTTCAGTGGGCGATACGTAGAGCGATACTTACCACCGAGGAAGTAAAAAACGTTTTCCGCCGTAAACCCGGCAATCACATCGGTTTCATCGTCCGGTATCCGAATTTCCCGGCCGTTCCGATTCGGGAAGTTCTCGATTCCCATCCGCACGATGCGCTTGGCGATGTTCAACGCATCACGTTCATCCAGTTCCACGTGAATGGCACCGGGGAATTTAGCCCGCGGATCAGTCGAGATGACTTTCGTGTGGAAGCAGGAGGCCACGCGTGGCAAGGAGGGCATGATGCATTGCACGTCCACTACCATCAACTCCACAGCCCCCGTGGCAAGCGCCAGCTCCTGCTGCAGGAAATTGCCGGCGACTGGAATCCCCCGCCGC
The DNA here is from genome assembly GCA_964589015.1 of uncultured Anaerolineae bacterium. Taxonomy (GTDB): domain Bacteria; phylum Chloroflexota; class Anaerolineae; order DAOTYC01; family DAOTYC01; genus CAZPTF01. The sequence goes on along the minus strand of CAZPTF010000057.1, from coordinate 1,836 downwards.
ATCAGGATCTCATTTGCGGTGCAACAGATGCCGGCAACGGTGATCCCCTCCGCACCCATCGACCGCGCCAGCTCGATCATGTCCGGGCTCTGCGCGGCATCGACGATCACTTCGGACAGGATCGGCACATGCCCATGCAGGACAATGTTCACGTCCTTCTCACGCAGCACGCCCAGGTTGGACTTCGCGCGCATCGGCATCGGCAAACCGAACAGGATGTCGCTCACTTCGGTCGCGATCATCGAGCCACCCCAACCATCCGCCAGCGAGGCTTTCAGTGCGCCCATCAACAGATGTTCGGGGTCCGTGTCTACACCGGCATGCGTCCGCGCCAATGTCTCGACGATCGGCATATCAACTCCTTCCGGAACGGTTCGCAGTCTGCGCCAGATTTCTTGCTGCCTGGCGGGTGCTCTATCGACGAACCGCGTGTGCCCGTGCTGGCG
>CAZPTF010000057.1:0-1290 GCA_964589015.1 uncultured Anaerolineae bacterium | reverse complement strand
GTCGCGCCGCACACGCCCACCTGGCTGCCTGCCCCAAACGGATCGATCCGGCACGGCCCCATGTTGCAGATCGTGCAGCACAGACCCAATTGTCCGAACCCGCACTGTGGCTGTACCGTCTCGTAACGTTCCCAGACCGTTTCCATATCTGCGTCACAGGCATAATCGATCAGATCACGCGAAACCTCACACCACACTCTGTCTTTGGCGGCCTCACTCTTCGTTTCTTTCTTCGTTTCCGTCATTTTCGCAGCTCCTTGCCACTGAGATTCTCTGGGTCACCTATCACGCCCGCTCACATTCAGCCGTTCGACGATCTCTCTGACATTCGCAACCAAATCGGGAGCGACATCGTACAGGGCTTCTCCGTGCATATCAGCCTCTATCGCTCCGACAGAAAATGGCAGGTAGCCTGATACGTCCCTGCCATCCAGCTCCATACGAATCAAATTGAGGTCCTCCGCGTGCCTCACCTTGTTAGCGACTACCTCGATACGCGGAACGCCTAAATCCTCCGCCAACCCGATGATCGCGCGTCCGATGTCCAGGCTGCGGAGCCCCGGCTCCACGACGACGATCATCACGTCGACCGCCCCTGCCGTACCTCGCCCCAGGTGCTCGAGCCCGGCAACCATATCCAGAATGACGACCTCGCGCTCGCTCAGGATCAAATTGCTCAGCAATGCTTTGAGCACGGCATTTTCCGGGCACACACACCCCGCACCGGCGCCGCGCACAGACCCCATCACCAACAGATGTATGCTCCGATGCACAGCCGAAAACCGCTCCGGGACATCGTCCACCCGCGGGTTGAGCTTGAAATACCCGCCATATTCTCCAGGACGAGCTCCGGTGCGTTCCAGGATCAGTTCTTCCATTTCGACGATTGGGACGATGTGAGCAGAGATTTCACGTGGAAATCCGAGGGCAAGTGCCAGATTCGCGCCAGGGTCCGCATCCACCACGAATACGCGAGCTTCTGTTTCCGCGTAGATATAAGCCAGCAGACTGGCCAGAGTTGTTTTTCCGACCCCGCCCTTGCCAACCACAGCGATTTTTGGCATCACGTCCTCGTTCAGATTGAGTCGTCAAAGATCGCACCGGCTGAGTCCAGACAAAATTTGTGTTTTCCAAATCGCCTGACTGACGAGAAATGTCTGGCGCAGCAAAGCACACGACTGTATCCGTCGTACCGCAGGCTGTGAGGGTTCTGGCACGGACTGTGAAGAAAACGCGATCTGCTCTGAGGGTGAACGATTGCAGCACTCCTACCATAGATTATATGCCCTC
>CAZPTF010000056.1:0-16411 GCA_964589015.1 uncultured Anaerolineae bacterium | reverse complement strand
ATTGACCCGAGCGGTGCGGTAAGCATCCATCGTACCCAGGGTGACTGCGCGGAATGTATAATCCGTTGTTTGATTAGGGCACACCTGTTTGCTGCCACTCTGTCCCACGGAGTCCCCGTTGATATAGAACTCACTGCCGTGACTGGCGTTCCAGCTTAGCGTGCTGCATTGCCCCTGATCGATATCCGTGGGGTTTGCCTGGATGTCGATGGTCGGCGTATTGATGGCGATGATGACAGACACTGTGACCTGGTAGCTCGTATCGCTCCCGTCCAGACCGATAACACGAAGGGAATAGATCGTTTCTTGATTGGGTGAGACCTGTTTAGAACCCTGCGCACCGACCGAGTTGCCGTCCAGATACACCTGCTGGCTGTTTTGAACGTTCCACGATAGGGTCGATGAATCGCCTGTGTGGATTGTCTGCGGGTTTGCACTGAATTGGACGACGGGTGCTGGCTGCTGATTGTGAACAGTGATCGTCAGATTGTCGCTGCTTTGCTGCCCATCCTGCCATTCGACGCGCAACTGATACGTCGTTGTCTGGCCCGGGCAAACCTGAGTGCTGCCGTTGGCATCGACCTTCTGCTCCCCCTGTCCCAGGTTCAGGTAGACGTTCTTGGCGTTCGTCACCGTCCAATGGATGTTGGTGCATTCTCCCTTGTTGATGTCCGTGCGGTCGGCCCAGAAGCTGATTTGACCGGGGCCGGACTGGACCTTGATCTTGACATCACGGGTCTGTTGCTGATTGTCCCAACCGACGGCACGCAACCGGTAGTTGGTGGTTTGGCTGGGGCAGATCTGTGCACTGGCGTGGGCCGAAACACCACCTTCCTGCTGGCCATCGCTGATGTAGACTGCCTTGGCGTTGTCCACGTCCCAACGCAGCACAGTGCAGTCACCATTCTTGATGGTGGTGCTATCGGCGCGGAAATTGATGTTGATAGCAGAACCCTGGACGTAGATCGTCAACGGCTGTTCGACGCGTTGATTGTTGTTCAAGATGACGATCAGCCGGTATGTCGTCGTGTTGCCTGGACAAACCGACTTGTTGCCGTGGCCCGACACACCCTGGTCGGCACCGCCTTCGTTGAGGTACACCGCCCGGACATTGTCGACTTCCCACCGGATGGTCGTACACTGACCGGCGTTGACCGTGGTCGCATCGGCCCAGAACTTGATGCCAGCGACCGGCGTCGCAGTAGGCGCCGGAGTGGGCTGGGTGACAATTGGGACATTTCCGGTGCAGCTCGGTGTGACATAAGACCCAGAAACCCAACCGTACCCGGTACCGAAGCGGATCTGCCACCATGTGCTACCGTCGTTCCGCCCTACAACTTCGGCAGACTGATCCATCTCCAGTTTGCCGATGACACTATATGTCGTCCCCGGGCCATTTCTCACGTTCAAGGCACGGGCACGAACGAGGACGAGCGGCGTACAGGCCGACCCTGGCGTAGCCGTGTAGGTGGGTTGTATCGGAATGATGGTGACAGCGGGGGTGAATGTCGGCTCCACAGGCTGCGGACCCGGTCCTTGCTGAACCGTGATTTGAATGGCGCCAGAGATCAGGATTTGATTATCCGCGTTGATGCTGTGTGCTTCGATCTCGTATGTCCCGGGAGTAGCGGGAGTCCAGGCCAATACGGCGACCACATTCACCTGGGCTTTCCCTTCCGGAGTCGTACCTTGGGTAACCTTGCTGCCGTTGGCCCACAGCTCTACCTGTGTAATTCCGCGGTAGTCGGAGGCGGATACATTGACCTCTATTTCCTGACCGGCCTGAAAAGTACTGCCCGTCAGCGGCGAGCCGATTGTGACGGATGGCTTGGCCTCGTCAGGGCTTCCTGAACAGGCAAGGATGGTCGCTGCAATCAACGCTGCTATGATCCACACGATGGGAAACTGGATCAATGGTCTAAACACGCTCCTTCGTTGGACAATCCTGCGTGGAGTGGAATTCATCAGCGTTTTACCTCCGTGGTAGGGTGATAATGAGTCAGTTCAGGCAGACGGCGAGCACATGTTTGTAGTTTACCACACCTTACCGTGATTGGTCAATTTACCGAAGCACAGGGATGTTTCTCGGATTTTGGGCGACAATTGCGTCGCTCTTGACGGGGCAAACTCGCTGGAGAGCATGCCCGCTGGAGCAGACTGGGCCAATCGCGTTGCGGAGTGCAATTTTACGCTCTCACCAGTTGGTGATATACTTGTACTGGCCCTGAGGAGGAGAATGGAGCTGTGTCCGCATAGGGCCCTCACGCTGCGCATGCCCCCGAGTCATTCCTTTTCGCTTGAGGAGGGTTAGCCATGATACGTGTGCGTTGTGGTGGTTGGCAGGGTATTCTTATCGCCGTGTTCGTCGCTGTTCTGAGCATTACCCCGGTGGGACAATCGGTTGTGTCGGCTGCAGTGCCCGCTCCGCTCCTGGAAGAAGGCCCATTTGCCGTTATGCCGGGCAGGCAGTGGTTTACGCCGTCCGGAACACCTCAGCCGATCGCTCTTCCGCAGATTGATGAATGCGAGATACTGACTGATTTCGAGGTGTTCGGACCGTGGGAGCGTGGAGATGAGCCCTATGGGTTGTTCGGGCCATCTCGCGAACAGGTTCACAGTGGGATGGTTAGCGGCAAGCTGGTCTATCAATTTCCGACACCCGGAAATGACTATGTGGTGTTCATGCGCGATTTTCCGATCGGGGGGCCGGCCAGGGTTCTGAAAGCCTGGGTTTACGGCGATGGAAGCGGGCATTTCTTGAACGCTTGGGTGAAAGATGCCAATGGTGAGCTTTGGTCTTTCCCGTTTGGCCAAATCGAACACGAGGGCTGGCGGCAGATGGTGGCAGTGTTGGATGTGAGCGGTGCCTGGCCGACGGGACATCTGGCAGGGCCGGCAAATGGGATTTTGGATTACCCAATCCATTTCTGGGCATTGGTACTGGATGATGCACCGGATGCCTACCAGGGCCAGGGATCGCTCTTCGTGGATGATCTGTGCTGGGCGCAGCAGGTTCCCGAACAGAGGGAAGGCAGCTCGCGCCAACCGGTGACGGGGCCGGGCAAAATCGCGTTTTTCCGGTCCGGAGCGGATGGCAATACCGACATATATGCAATCAACCCCGATGGAACGGGATTGCGGCGGCTGACGGATGATCCGGGTGAGGATCGCGATCCGGCGTGGTCACCAGATGGGTCCCGTATTGTGTTCTCTTCGAATCGTGGCGGTGGTCCTTACGATCTCTACGTAATGAATGCCGACGGGAGCAACGTGTCGCGGCTTGTAAACCGTCCCGATTTCTATGATGCGAATCCCGCATGGTCACTGGATGGGCACCACATCGCGTTCGAGTCGACGGCGGTGGCAGACGGTAATGCGGAGATATACGTGATGAATGCCGATGGGAGTGGAGTGATTGCCCTGACGAACAAGCCCGGGGCCGATGGCGATCCGGCGTGGTCTCCTGATGGCAGTCGCATCGCCTATTACTCGACCCGAGATCCGTTGAGTGGGCCGTGGGAACTGTGGGTGATGAACCCAGATGGCAGTGGAAAATCCCAGTTGTCGATGGGAAATGACTACAGCCCGGCCTGGTCACCGGATGGCAATCGCATTGCGTTTGTCCACGAGCCGTTGTCGAGCGGAAATGCGGAGATTGCGGTGCTGGATGTGGCCTCCGGGATTCAGCTGATTCTCACGAGTGAGAAGGCGAATGACATGCATCCAACCTGGTCACCGGATGGGCAGCGCCTGGCCTTTTCATCGTATCGGGGTGAAAGCCCTGCGGTTTACGTCATGAATCAGGCGGGCAGAGGTGTGGTACGGCTCGCAGAGGGGCGTGACCCCGCGTGGTCGCGGGACGGAACTGCATCCTTCCCGTCGTTTGGGCCGGTTGTGTTCACCGATACATTTAACCCGTTCAGCAAACGGCCGCTCAATCCGGGGCGTGCATTCCCGAACGGTGTGTCTACCCTGTTTGGCTTCTGGACGTTCAGTGGTGTGCGACCCGGTACGGTAGTGCGGTATGACTGGTATTTGGACGGTGTCCCGTTGCTGGGTGGCGAAGAGGTTCTGAATGACGCGACGGGACATTCCTGGCAATGGGTGTATAATGCCGATGGTTCGCCGCTGATGGAGGGCACGTATCAGTTTGTGGTCAGGTTGGATGGCAGCATCGTGCTGTCCGACCAGTGCAGCGTGCTGAGACCGGGAGAAAGCGGTGATGTGGTCCCGCTACCGACCGTTGGGGGTGCTGCGTGTGGCCTGTCGCTGGTGGAACCTGTGTCGGGGAGTGAGTTCGGGCCAACCACGCCGAGCGTGACATTGCAGTGGAAGATGGATCGTCCGCTGGGGACGGATGAGTATTTCTTCGTGAACGTGCCATTTCCCCATCAAGGGACGATGTGGTACGATGGAACGTGGCGGGATCCGTCACGACAGATGCCGGATGGTATCCGCTCGACATCATGGGTACTGCATGACTATCTGTGTTCGACAGGCTTTTCCGACTCCGGAAAGTATGATTGGTACGTGGAGGTACGGCAACAACGCGGGGCCGAACCCAGTCTGAGTGATCCGGTACGTTGCCGAAGCGAAACGTGGTCGTTTGTTTGGACGGGCTGTGCCGTCACACCGACGCCTGAACCAACACCTGCCGTGCCTCATCAATAAACGCCATCGGAATGTGCGTTGTACTCCGGTATTCGGGTCATTGTGACGAGTTGGATTGGAGTGGAATGGAGGGTTAATGTCTGCCATATTTGAACCTGGAAGGATTGGTCTGTTAGAAACCAAGAACCGGCTGATGCGTTCGCCTACCTGTGAGTGGATGTGTGATGCGAATGGCAAGGCGGGGCAGTTACTGATAGATTACTATGCGCGGCTTGCCAAAGGTGGCGTCGGGTTGATCGTTCTCGGCCACGCGTACGTCACAAAGACTGGCAAAGCCAGCCCCGGACAAATCGGCCTGTACGACGATGACCTGGCTGAGGCGCTGCGTCCCGTGGTTGATGCCGTGCACAAGGATGGTGCCAAGGTAATGCTACAGATCAATCATGCTGGGGGACGAGGACATCCCGACCTCAATGGCAGAGCGCAGCCACATGCGCCCTCGGCAGTGCCCGATCCACGGTGGGATATCGTCCCCGAAGCGCTGGAGGACAAAGAAATCTTGGCATTGGCGCGTGCCTATGGGAACGCCGCCAGACGTACCAGAGATATCGGCTTCGATGGGGTTCAAATCCACGCTGCGCACGGTTATCTTGTGTCCCAGTTTCTATCGCCGTACACGAATCGCCGAACCGATCGCTGGGGAGGCAGTCTGGAAAATCGCATGCGCTTCCTGGCTATGGTCTGCGAGGAAGTCAGAGGCCAGGTCGGCGAGCAATTCCCTATGACCATCAAGGTCGCGACACAGGATTTCGTGCGCGGTGGACTGGATCCGGACGATGGAGTGAAGATCGCGGCACGGCTCGCAGATTATGGATTTGATGCGATCGAGATGAGCGGTGGGGTGGAGGCAGGGAACAAACCCTTCAGCGTCCGTCCAGGTATCAACGAACTGAAAGACGAAGCGTATTTCATTGACAATGCGCGACGGATTCGCGAGGTAACCAGCCTGCCGTTGATGTTCGTTGGAGGTTTGCGTACGCCGGAGTTGATAGAGCGGATGATCACTGATGAGGGCATGGACTTCGTCTCTTTGTCTCGTCCGTTGATCAACGATCCTGACCTCCCCAACAAATGGGCGGCGGGTTCTGATGAGCGTGCCGGTTGTATTTCATGCAACCTTTGTCTTAAGAATCGACATGAACCATTACGATGTTGGTACAGGCAACCTGCTGCTGTGGGCGTGTAAAGCAGGCATTTTCTATAATGACCTGGCCATGCTACAATGTTCTGGATATTGTTGAATCTGAATCAAGTGATCAGGACAGAAAGGAGGGTGCTTGGGGGTGGCCCAGGGTCACCGGGGGGAGGCCCTGTTGCTAGGGGGAGAATGGTCGTAACCCAGTCTCACGATGAGCGGGAGATTGTTGGTGCAGGGTAGGGCATGTTGTGTCCTGGTTGTGGATGACGAACACCTGGTTCTGAACCTGATATCCCGATTTCTGGAACGTTTGGGTTGTGAGGTGGAGACCTGCCTGAATGGTGCAGATGCCTTGGTATGCCTGGAACAACGATCCTTTGATGTGCTGTTGCTGGATGTGCGTATGCCTGGCATGAATGGGGTGGAACTGTTCGCACACATCCGGGACCGTTGGCCCTGTCTGGTAGAGCGAACTGGCTTTGTGACCGGAAATATCCCTTCGGAAAGCATCCGGAGTCTGGTAGAATGTACCGGGCGTCCGGTGTTGCTCAAACCCTTCAATCTGAGCGATATCGAGCGTTTCGTGGGTGGTTTGGCGGGCCCGGCGACGGGATAGCCGGCAGCTGATTGTGCTTCTGTTTAGTAGGAGGAGGTTGATTGGGAAATGATCTGTAGTTGTCCCTCTTGTGGCGAAACCGTGTTTTTGCGCAGCCTATGGAGGGAGCGTTTCTGTCTGGTTGTGCTATGGCAATCGCGCGCTCGTCTTAGCAGAGTATGCCGCTGCGTGTCAGGTGATCGACAGCGAGGTAAATTGCGGCGATAGTTGTCGCGCCATCGATTTTGCTGTCGCGGATGAGTTGAAATACCTCTGCGAGAGGAACCAGACGAACCAGAATGAACTCGTTTTGGTCGAGATTCTGTTGGCCAATGGGGTGCGCGTCAAGGGCAATGAACAGGTGAAAATAGCTGTTCATGCGGGTCGGATTGTTGCCCAGCTTTGCCAGGAAAAGGAATTTCTCCGCATCATACCCCGTCTCTTCGTTGAATTCACGCCGTGCTTCCGTTTCGGGGTCAGCCACTGCGCTGTCGAACAGCCCAGCGGGTAATTCCAGCGTGACTTTCCCGACGCCATGTTTGTATTGCTCGACGAGGATTACCTGATGATCGGCGGTCAATGCAAAAACGATGCCGATGTCATTCTCTTCGAGAACGTAGTAGTCATCGAGGATCTTGCCATTCGGAAGTTCGCAGATGTGCCGCACGAGTTGGAAGCGGTGATGATCGAGGATAGTCTGCCGGCCAAGAGTTTTCCATTGTTCGATGTGCTTCATGTTTGGTTGTGCACCACCCTGCTTACGACTTCGCTGAGTTGCGCCATGTCATATGGTTTAGGCGCGATGTCACAGAAGCCCTGCTTTTTGTATTCGGTCATGGCGTTTCCGGTACTGTAACCGCTGGAGACGATTGCTTTGATGTATGGATCGATCTTGGAGAGTTGAGTGAGGGCCTGTTCTCCTCCCATACCACCGGGGACGGTCAGATCGAGAATGACGGCGGCGAACGGCTGTCCGGATTCCAGGGCGATACGGTATTTCTCGATCGCCTCCGCCCCATCTTCCGCAACCTCCACCTCGTAGCCTGCTCTGGTGAGAATGCGTGCGGCAAGTGCCCGGACGCTTTCTTCATCATCCATGATCAGGATCCGGCCTTGCCCTGCGGTGATTTCGGTGTTGATCCGTTGCGTTTGCGGTGCATCACAGGATGAAGCCGGGAGGAAGATCTCGAAGGTGCTGCCCTGTCCGAGACTCGAGTCCAGACTGATTTGACCGTCGTGACGTTTGATGATGGAGTACACTGTCGCCAACCCCAAGCCACTCCCCTTTTGCTTGGTTGTAAAGTAGGGATCGAACACTTTGGAGAGGTGTTCAGGCGGGATACCGATACCGTTGTCGGCGATGGTAATCTTGACGTAGTTTCCGCCCGGGAGTGTCGATGTATTGGCCGGCACGACGAGATTTCCCGCTTTCAGCGTAATCGTTCCCCCGTTCGGCATTGCCTGTTGGGCATTGATGACCAGGTTGTGGACGGCCTGGCTGAGTTGCCCTTCATCCGCATTGACAGGCCATAACGCCGGATCGATGGTAAACTGACAGCGGACATTCGATCCGCGCAATGCGAAAGTGGTGGTCTCTTCCAGTAGCGTGCCGATCGAGATGATCTGTTTGACAGGCGCGCCGCCCTTAGAGAAAGTTAGCAACTGCTTGGTCAGATCTCTGGCTCTCAGCGAGGCCTTCTGTGACTCCTCCAGCAGTTCCAACATCTCCCATTGGTTTGTGGCGCGTGCCTCGCTGGCAGCAAGAGATATGTTACCGAGGATAGCGGTGATCAAGTTGTTGAAATCGTGGGCGATACCACCGGCCAGGATACCGATGGATTCGAGCTTCTGGACTTTCAGGAGTTCCGTCTCCATTCTCTTCCGTTCGGTGATATCGGCGATGATACCATCGTGCCGGATGATTTCTCCTTGCTCGTCCATAGCGGGTTTGATCTTGAGTGCAATCCAGCGGGTTTTGTCGTCTGGCGGTGTAATGCGCACCTCTCGCTCCACAACGTGTCCCGCCATAAGTTCAGAAGAGATGGCGGTCATCTGGTGAGCATCATCGGGATGCACGAAACTCTGCCACACCTCCGGGTTTTCGAAGAACGCTCGTTGCGGCAGTTCGAAGATTTTCTCACAGGCGGGCGAGATTTGCAGCAGCTTGTGGGCTTTCACATCCAACGAGAAGTACATTTCATCAAGCGAGTCGAACAGGGTCTGCAGTTGCTGGCTTGTGACGCGCAGATCTTCTTCTGCGTTTACCAGGTCGGTGATGTCCACTGATATGCCCAGCATGTGGTCTGGACGTCCGTGATAGACGAGAGGAACCTTCATCCCCCGAAACCATCTTTGGGAGCCGTCGCGGCGCGTGAAAGTTTTTCGAGGGATCAACTTTGCCTGGTTCTCGCGGATTGCAGCGCGATCGTAGGCCTCAAAGAACTCGGCCTCCTCTGGCGTAAGACTGTGCAATTGGGCGAGTTCCGTGTCGCTCCGTCCGATCATCTCTTCGGGGCTGATGTCGTAGAGATCTGCAATGGCCGTGTTGACCAGGACATAACGGCCAAACAGATCTTTGACATAAATGCAATTGGGATTCGCATCGATGATCTGACGGAGGAATGCCTCGTTCTCCCTCAAAGCATCTTCAGCCTGTTGTTTCTCGAAACGGAGACGTTGTTTCTCAGTGATCTGTGCAATGGTACTCAGCACTTCGTCCAGGTTGATAGGTTTGCTGATGTAGGCGGATGCGCCGCTTTTCAGGGTCTGAACCGCCGACTCGACGGAAGCATAGCCGGTGACCATGATGATCTCAATGCCTGGACGTATTTCTTTGATTCTGGTGAGCAGATCGATGCCTGCGATGTCTGGAAGCCTGATGTCCAGCAGGGCTATGTTGAAGAATTGCTGCTTGCACTTGGCGACCGCCTCCGCGCCGGTCGGGGCGGTATCCGTGTCGTAACCTTTCTTCTCGAGCAACATGGAGACAGTCTTGAGCGTGTTCAAGTCATCATCAACGATCAGGATGCTGGTGTTCTTCTCCATCCACGCGCCTCGTATTCTGTGCTATTGGGGGAGAGCCCATGATACAACGCTTCCATGTGGCTGACCTGAGTTTGCTCTGAACCGACCGGAAAGAGGTACCGCGACGATCTTCTTCCCGCTTTGCCGCTAAACTTTATCCAGCGTACTCAAATTTACCATCTTTGCGTAGTGTCGTCAAAGGCGATATATATTTCATTATGGAGAGTGACATCTGTAGTGTTCTCGATTCGGCGGTTGTTGCGTTGGCGCAATGAGCGTTGAAGGATGAAAGGCCCTGGCGGTGAGTTGATCGTTGCGCCAGGGCTTGACCCAAATAACCGGACAAGCCCTGGCAATTCAAGTCAGGTTTGCTGGCTAGACGAACTTTTTCTCTACCGGACCCAACGTGGAAAATTCGGCCTTGTATAGAGCGGGTGCTTCGATTGCCAAAATGGGCGTCAGCGTTCCGGTCATGACCAAATCCCCGGCATTGAGCGCTCGTCCGCGGTCGGCCAGTTTTCCGGCGAGCCAAGACACGGCATTGGCGGGATGTCCCATCGCGGCCTTCCCAAACCCTCGGGCGAGCTCTTCCCCATCACGCGTGAGCACAACTTCCTCGTTCAGCAGGTCGACTTCATTGACTGGAACCCAACCCTTCGCGCCCAGGATAATTCGAGCGGAAAAGCCATTGTCGGCGAGAAAATCAGGGTATGGGCATTTCCAGTCTTTGATGCGCGCATCGCATACCTCGAACGAAGCACTTACGGCCTCCGTTGCAGCGAGCACCTCCTCAATCGTCAGGCCCTTCCCGGAAAGCGGCGCTTTGAGTTTGAAGCAGATCTCGCATTCGATCTTGGGACCGATGAGTTCGTCCGTGTCGAATGCGCCTCCGTTGGGAAGCACCATGCTTTCGAGAAGGTAGCCGTAGGTGGAATCTGGGAGTCCCATCTTATCGCGGACAGGAATGTTGGTGAACCCGACCTTGTACCCGCGCATGATCTCGCCGGCATTGAGCCGGACCTGGATGTTCTCCTCAGCAATCGTGTGGGCCATATCCAGGGTCAGACCACCCTCCACGAGATCGGAGATGGGGCCAACAGGAATGCGGTCTCTTTCTGCTTTGACCAGAATCTCCCGCAGTTTTTCATGAGCCATGTTATTTACCTCCTTCAAGGCAATGAATGATGAATGTAATGTGCGACAATGGATTGTGTCCGCCAAATAGCTGCATACTCCCGCGGACTTGCTGTATCTTATAAGAAACGGAAGGTCTTGTCAAGTAACAAAACGCCCGGCATGTATCCGCGGTAGTGGACGGACGGCAATTGCACCTGCGCACCGTCGTTGTGCTGGGCCCGCTGCGCCTCGGCGGGTCGTGCGTTGGTCCGCAGTGTGGTAGCTTGGCATACTTGGTCGCCGCGGCAGAGACTGGCCAATCTTGGCTACATTGCGTTTGCGAGATGACCTGCGTGAACCGGCTGCCGGGCACACACACGGTCTGTGCAGAGCTTGGCCCAGTCAGAACTCAAGCCCACGACTGGACTGATCTCCGCCACCCTGTCGTTGTGCTGGACCGCTGCACCTCGGCAGGTCGTGTACCGTGGCAGACGCGTAGGGTGATTGACTTTTGTGGGAGTCGTTGCTAAAATAGTGAATGCCTGTTGAACGGCCGTGTTTTGGCCTTTGTTGGAGATTCCCGTCTCTGAAAAGGAGGAATGGGTCATGTCTGATCAATCTGTCCCCTATGCGTCAGATGGCGATATGTCGGTCGACGCTGAGTTGGAGGCGAATTCCCCGAGTGGGGCGTTGCAGGACGAGCAGAAGGAGATTACAGCGGTAGAAGGCACAGAAGAGATAATTGCAGCTATCGAGGAGCCACAAGGCGCAGCTTCTGGTGAGACCCCCACTGGATCGGTCTCATCGCCTCCGCCGGTGCCCCCTGCGGCAGCGACGGCTGGTGAGTCGTTGGCCGATAATGATCGGCTCATGGCTGCGTTGGCCTACTTTCTGTGGTTCATCGGTCCGGCAATCATTCTGTTGAGCCCGGACATGGCGGCGCGCCGTTTTCAACGCTATCACGCGATACAGGGGCTCGGTTTGGCAGTGGCGTTGGCCGTTGCTACGTTGGTCATCGTTGTGTTGGGTATGGTGCTGTGTTGTGTTTGGGTGTTGTTGCTGGTGCCACTGGGGGCAACCGTGTATTGCACGATCCTGGCTTATGAAGGGAAGTACTTCAGGATTCCCGTTCTCACTAACCTGATGGTTTCGGAAGGGTGGTTGGAGCAAGTGTAGCCGGTCGTTATGAAAGTTTCGTTTCCGCACTTAGGCATGCTCTATGTGTATCTTCAGCCGTACATCAATAGCCTTGGCATGGAAGCAGTGGTCCCTCCTCCGACGTCAAAGCGAACGTTGGATATCGGAGTGCGCCATTGCCCTGAACTGACCTGCACGCCATGCAAGATCATTTTTGGGAACTACGTAGAGGCACTGGAACATGGTGCGGACACGCTTATTATGCTCGGTGGGATGGGGGCCTGCCGCTTAGGATATTCGGTGCGCGCACAACGTGACAAGTTGCTCGCTTTGGGCTTCCAATTTCAAGCTGTGACGTTCAATCTGCTGGATGCGCAGGCCGATTTGGTACGTGTCAATCGGTTTCTCACCGGAAAGTCCCTGTTCGGTGCATTGGATTCCATTCGCTTGCTGATCGACGCAATGCGCGCCGTTGACTCTCTGGAACAATTGGCATTGACAGTCAGGCCACGCGAGCTGCAACGTGGGGAAACAGATCGCATTCTGCGAGAGGCCTGGCATGCGATGGAATGCTGTAGAACACGGGATGATGTCCGGTTATTTGGGCAAACATATCGCGAGAAGTTGGCAGCAGTTCCCTGCGATCCTTCCAGAGAGGTGTTGCGGATTGCTCTGGTGGGCGATCCGTTCAGCATTCTGGATGCTTTCTTTAATATGGATATCGAGAAGAAATTGGGAAGGCTGGGGGTGGAGGTCAATCGCTGGTTTTGGTTGGGTGGTTCTTTAGATCTGTTTCCGATCAAAGACTGGTTGGGGTTGAGCCGCCAGAAACGAGCAGCTCGTTTGGCGCGGCAGTACGTGCGCGGCGACATTGGAGGTTTTGCCTTCTCTACGGTTGGCGAGACGATTCTGCTTTCGCAAGAAGGATATGATGGCCTGATACATCTGGCACCGTTCAATTGCACACCAGAAGTTGTCGCCGAGAACGTCCTGCTGGCATACGAAAGACATTCTCCCGTGCCCATCCTCAATCTCAGTTTCGATGAGCACACGAGCGATGCAGGGATATCGACTCGGGTGGAGGCGTTTACCGATTTGTTGTATCACCGGCGCGCGTTGCGTGCTCGCGAAATGGGTGGCGTGCAGTGACTGTGCGTGTGGGCATCCCGCGAGCGCTGTTCTTCTACCTCTACTATCCGCTGTGGCAGGCTTTCTTCGAGGCCCTCGGTGCGGAATGTGTGGTGTCGGCGCCGACGCATAGGGGGATTCTGGAGGTCGGAGCGACACGGGCGACGGGAGAGAATTGCCTTCCACTGAAGCTCTACCTGGGGCACGTTCGCGCTCTTCTGGGTCGTGTCGATTATCTCTTTACTCCTTTGATTCGGACCCTGGCTTATGAGGAGGAGAACTGCGCTCGTTTGCGCGGACTTCCCGATCTGGTTCGCGCGCTGATTCCGGAAGCGCCGCCGATTCTTGCTCCGGAGATCGACGTCGAAGGCGGCACCTGGAAGCTCACGTCGGCTGTTCTGGATCTGGGGCTGCATTTCACACGAAATCCGTTGCGGATCAGAAAAGCGGTGGAACAGGCGCAGGTTGCACACAGAACGTATGAGACGATGTTGCAGCGAGGTATTCCGCTGCCCGAGGCTTTGTCGTTGTTGTCCGCTGGGAAATTCGGGCCTTTCGAGGATACAATAGAGTGGAGCGGCAAGACGGGTGGTTCAGATAACAGCAATCGCGCGACTTTTGCGGATAGCGATGACCTGGAAGAACCCTTGCGGATCGCACTGGTAGGCCATGCGTACAATCTCTACGATGAGTACGTCAATCACCGTCTGATCGCTCGGTTGCAGGCGTTGGGTGTGGCGCTTTTCACATCTGCCGCAGTCTCCGAAGAGAAGGCTCGTGAGAGCATCGCGAGACTCGACTTCAAACACTACTGGACGTTCGAGCACGAGTTGGTCGGTGCCGCCGCGTACTACCTGGGGCAGGAGCAGGTGGATGGAATGATCGTGGTCGTGTCATTTGCATGTGGCCCGGACGCGGTGATGCTTGAGACCTTGCAGGAGTTGTCGAGTCGTTTCAACGTCCCGTTGTTGAACCTGGTGTTGGATGAGCACAGCGGGGAGGCGGGACTCGTCACGCGGATCGAAGCCTTCGTAGATGTGTTGGCGAGAAGGAAAACCCTGGGGGTGCGCCATACGGCGGTTTCGGGGACTGCATAGAAGTCGCGTGAGGGAATTGGTCGATGACACAGGTCTATCTCGGTGTTGATGTGGGTTCGGTGACCACGAAGATTGTCGCTCTTGATGATGAAGCCAACCTGTTGGCCCGTCTCTATACGCGAACTCTGGGAAAACCCGTGCACATCGTGCAAGAGAGTCTCTATGCTATCCGGGAACAACTCGACGGAAAGCTAGCGGTGATGGGGGTCGGTGTCACGGGCAGTGCCCGTCAGCTGATCGGTAAGATGATCGGGGCCGATTTGGTGAAGAACGAGATTACGGCACACGCGATAGGATCGGCACATTATTGTCTGGATGTGCGGACCGTTATTGAAATCGGTGGGCAGGACTCGAAGGTAATCATCATGCGAGACGGTATTGTGACCGACTTTGCTATGAATACGGTGTGTGCTGCAGGGACTGGTTCATTTCTCGATCAGCAGGCCAATCGGCTGAACATTCCGATTGAGGCTTTCGGAGAGATGGCGCTGCTGTCGAAAACGCCGGTGCGCATTGCGGGCCGTTGCACCGTTTTCGCCGAGAGCGACATGATTCACAAGCAGCAGATGGGGCATCGCGTGGAGGATATCCTGTACGGTTTGTGCCAGGCGCTTGCACGTAATTTTCTAAACAACTTGTGTTTGGGCAAAGAGGTGCTTGCTCCTGTGGTCTTTCAAGGTGGAGTGGCGGCCAATGCCGGCATGGTTCGTGCGTTCGAAGAGACGCTGGGTACAAACGTGATCGTACCGCCGTATCACGACGTGATGGGAGCCATCGGTGTGGCATTGCTGACGATGGAGCGATATCGCTCCTCGGGCGTTCCCAGTTCTTTCCAGGGCTGGTCCATCAGTGAGGCCAACTATGAAACGACTTCATTCGAGTGCAAAGGCTGTTCCAACTTGTGCGAAGTGGTTTGCATCATGCGCGACAGCGAGCTGATTGGCCGGTGGGGTGGACGTTGCAGCAAATGGGATGTTTGAGCGCGGCTTGCCTGCAAATTTGAAGTGAGTTTTCCCGATCGCTCCGTGGGACGATCGGATCGAAAATAGGCTACTGGAGGAGGGTTTCCTGGCACTGTGACTACTAGGATGAATCGAAGTTATCGCGAGCCTGAGCAGCGGGTCGTGCGACAGGTCGATGGCAGGCGCGAGAGATATGTGGATGACCCGGCGTTACCCCAAAAACCTCGGCGTACAGGTCTGATCGTCGTGATTATTCTCGTGGTGGTTGGACTGTGTTTGTGTGTCAGTTGCGTGGGCGCGGTAGGCGGACTTGAATTGTTTTGGGCACAACCGTATCTCGATGGCTTGACGGCAACCGCTTCCGTTCCGACACCGACTCCGCCAGCGACCGATACGCCTGTCCCGACTGACACCCCACTGCCAACACCTACTCCGACCATTACAGCGACACCTGATCCTCTGGGCCATCTCAATGCGGATGAGAAAAGCTGGCAGCAGGGCTTCGAGCAGCAGTCGCAACGATGGGCGGAAGGACGCCAGAAGTTCGATTCGCTCATGGCAAACCCAAACCCGAGTGATGGTACCTGGAAATCGGAAATCGTCGGTGAGTTGACCGTCTGGAAGGATTTGGCGAACCAGGCACGAAGCCTTCCCGCCCCCGGGCGGTTCCAACCAGCGCAGGATCGCTATTTGCAGGCCGTTGAACGATATGATATGGCAGCCAGTCTCGCGATCGAAGGTATTAACAACCAGGATGTCGTCGCTTTCGACCAGTCCAAGGAGGAGATCAAGGAAGGGGATACACGTCTCAATGAGGCCCGTGATCTGGCGAATTCGCTGAAGCAGCCCTGATCGGTGACGCACGAGCATCAGCTTGCTGAGTTGTGGTAGGCGTCATTTGATTTTGGCGAAAAAACGACCTCCAGTGGTGTAGCGAACTGGAGGTCGATACATTTACAGGGCAGGGGTTACTGGTTTGTGTCGCTGTTACCCCAAGAGATTTGCTCCTCGAGCCACCCGCCGTTTTGGTCGTCCGTACTACCCTTGACCCGTCCGTCCAGTGCACCCAGTGTGAATAACTTGCTTTCTCCGGTACCGTCGGGACGGATGACGATCACATCCCATTGGTTACTGTCCGGTTTCGTCTCACGGACGAACGCGATCCACGTTCCATCGGGCGACCAGACTGGCAGCCCGTCGTTCCCCGGGCGTTCGGTCAGCCGTGTGATCTGCGATCCATCCGTCGCCATGATATAGACCTCCCAGTCCTGAGCGTCTTCACGTGTGTAAGACATAAATGCGACCCTTTGGCCGTCCGGCGACAAGCTGAAGGCCTGATCGCTGGTGTCCTCTGTGAGTTGGATGGGATCGGTCCCCGCCAGTGCTCTGCTCCACACGCCACAGGCATCCTTTTCGCAGCCCTGATACATGATGTGTTGCTGTTTGTCTTTGCCAAAGTACACGAGTGGAGTACGGCCCTCGATCTCTTTGTTATCGACGTCAGGCCGCTTGATGGTGACTGCCTGCGTGCCGGCTGTGATCA
>CAZPTF010000055.1:0-16418 GCA_964589015.1 uncultured Anaerolineae bacterium | reverse complement strand
CACGAGCCGTTCGACCAACCGCATCGTGTATTGTCCGCTTCCGGTGGTACTGCGGCCCCAGAACAAGCCGTTGAAGGCGATACGCATCCCTTGCGCTGGATCAGTCATTTACGCTCCGCTTTCTGTCAGTCTTCGTAGCCGTTCGGGTGTGCGCTGTGCCACGCCCAGGCAGAGCGCACGATGTCGACCAGTGCGGGATACCTGGGCTGCCAACCCAGCTCACGGCTGATCCGCTCAGAGCTGGCCACCAGCACGGGTGCATCCCCAGGGCGGCGCGGCACTTCCACCGCCGGGATCGGATGCCCGGTGACCTCCCGGGCGACGTCGATGACCTCACGCACCGAATACCCCTTGCCATTTCCCAGGTTATAGGTCAGATTGGGCCTTTCAGCCAACGCTTCCAGCGCGAGGAGGTGAGCCGAGGCCAAATCTGCGATGTGAATATAGTCACGGATGCACGTGCCATCCGGCGTCGGGTAATCACTCCCGTAGATACGGATGTGCTCGCGCTTACCGAGCGGCACCTGCAGCACCAGCGGGATCAAGTGCGTCTCCGGCAAGTGGTCCTCGCCGCGCGCGCCGGCGGCACCAGCGGCGTTAAAATAGCGCAACGCCGCGTAGCGCAACCCGTAGATCTCGCCGTACCAGTGCAGCATCCGTTCGATCATCAGCTTGGTCTCTCCGTAAGTGTTCGCCGGAGCCAGCGGATCATCCTCGCTGATCAGGCCGTCCTTCGGCTCGCCATACACCGCGGCGGTCGAGGAGAACACGAAGCGTTTCACGCCGCGCTGCGCGACCTTCTCAATGAGGCGCAGGCTATTGCACACATTGTTCTGGAAGTACAGGCCGGGCTTTTCCATCGACTCGCCGGCCTGGATGAATGCCGCAAAGTGCATCACCGCATCGAAGTCGTAGCGGCTGAAGAGATCCTCCAGCGCCTCGGCGTCAGCAAGGTCACCACGGACAAACACTGCGGCTTCTGGCACAGCGTTCCGATGCCCGGTAACCAGGGAGTCATAAACGACAACCTCGTGGCCGGCAGTGAGCAAACTTTCCGCTACGACACTGCCGATATAGCCACATCCCCCCGCAACCAATACTCTCAAATCCGCCTCCTCGAGTCAAACAAAGGTCTCTTTATCGATAAACAAGAGCTGGCAAGGCCTCTCCGGTTTCCGCCAGACCTTGGGATCAGGTGGCTACTTCACAACAGCGAAACGATCGACTCCTTCTGTCTGCTCCAATCGAACCGGAGGTGTGACGCCAGCCGCATCCGCCATCCAGAGCGACGACCCCGTGCTGTCCCACGCCGAGTAATACACGGCGGATCCATCCGGTGACCATTGCGGCGAGTTGCTGCCGATTATCCCCTCGATCTCGATCTGCCGGCGGTCTGTCCCGTCGCTGTTCATCACCCATAGTTCATACGTGATCGGCCCGGAGAGTCGCGGACAGTTGAAACCGAGGGACGGCATGGATAGAAACGCGATGCGCGCCCCATCCGGCGACACCTGGCCCATGATATCCGAACGGCAGGCGGGCGTCAGCACCTGAGGCGTACTGCCATCGACGGGGATACGGATCAACACGTTGTAGCTGAACTCCTGCCGTCCTCCCGGCCACTCGATGGTGAAGCCATCTCCCAGCAGCCACGACCCGTCCGGTGCGACGTCGAACAGCGAGCCTTTCAAAGGCAGGCGTTCGGACTCGCCGGTAGCTACCGAAACCGAGCGCCACTGCGGCAAGGGCATCCCCGGCAGATCGGGCACCGAATAGAGCAGTTCTTGACCGTTCGGCTGCCAGCCGGCCAGGAGTACCTGCTGGTTCGCCCAGCCGATGCCCTCGCCGACCTGGTGCATGTCCGAGCCATCGGGCTGTGAGACCCAGAGGCCGGCGCCCGAAGGCGACGCCCAGGGCGCGCTATTCGCCCCGGCGACGAAGGCAAGAAGGTCTCCATGTGGAGACCAGGCTGGGAATCGGAAGCACCACCACGGATATTTGGGCGCAATCTCACGTTGCTCGCCGGTAATCGTGTTCACCTGCCGGACACTGGACGTGTCCACCGTCGTGTAGGCCAGCCAGGTCCCGTCCGCAGAGACATTGAACTCCAATACCCGGCTGATATACTTCTCGTCGGCGAACAGGGGATGGGAGACGCCACCACGCCACGCCATCACAGAGCTGTGTGGGCGACCCGGCAAGTCTTCAATCCAGATGATCTGCGGCACGTCGCCGGCCAACTGCGGAGCGCTGGGCACCGTCACCACGGGGGCAGGCAACGGAATCGGCGTCGGCAGCGGGATGGTCGGCTGCGCGATGGGGCTCGGTACCAACTCGACCGCCGGCAAGGGCAGCTTCGTCGAAGTCGGTTCCGAAGCGATCGTCGGCAGAGATACCAGCGTCGACTCGACGATGGCGAGCGGAGTCGGCGTATTGAAGCGAATCTCCATGGTCGGAACCATCGTCTCCGGTCCAACCGGTTCATCCAATGTACCCGCAGCTCCCTTCACTTCGACCGGAGTTGCAGACAGCGCTGCTGAAATCATCGGCGGGGTGCCGGCATCCATCTGGGCCTCTGCGCTCGCCACCGTCTCCGAGACCAGAGACACTGCCGTGGGAATTTCCAGCGGCGCCGGATTTACGATGGGAATATTCGGCAACGGCAAGCCAGCAATAAACGGGAAATTGCACGCGAGTGTACTACCGAGTAACAACCCAGCGGCCAACAAGATCACACTTCGCCGTAACATAACCCTACCTCCTTTTCGCTAAGCCACGTCTAGTCTTCCTCCAAACTCAGAACTGACATGAAAGCTTCCTGAGGGATATCGACGTTACCGACGCGCTTCATGCGCTTCTTGCCCTCTTTCTGCTTTTCGAGCAGTTTGCGTTTGCGCGTCACATCTCCACCATAGCATTTCGCCAGGACGTTCTTGCGCAGCGCTTTGACATTCGCCCTGGAGATCACCCGTTTGCCAACTGCCGCCTGAATGGCCACATCAAACAATTGTCTGGGGATTACCTTCTTCATCCGGCTGACCAATGCCTGTCCCCGTTGGTACGCCAGCTCGCGATGCACGATCACCGACAGCGCATCTACAGCAGTCCCACCAACCAGCACGTCCAAGCGGACCATGTCGCTGGGACGATATTCGGAGAAGGCATAGTCCAGTGAGGCATACCCTCGTGAGTGGGATTTCAATTGGTCGTAGAAATCCACCAGGATCTCACCGAGCGGGACCTGGAATGTCAACACCACCCTCTTCTCGTCCAGGTAATCCATCTTCTCGAACTCTCCCCGCCGTTTCGTCACCAGCTCCATGATCGGACCGATGTAGTCCTTCGGCGTGAAGACCTGAATCTTCATCCACGGCTCCATGATCTCGGCAATGTTTTCTTCCGGGGGGAGATCAACGGGGCTATCGATAATCAGCACCTCGCCGGAACGGGTAAGGACCTGGTATTCCACACTCGGCGCCGTTGCGACCAGGTTCAGACCATACTCCCGCTCGAGACGCTCCTGGATGATATCCATGTGGAACAGCCCGAGAAATCCGCAACGGAAACCGAACCCCAATGCCTGCGAGGTCTCGGGAGTGAAAACCAGCGAGGCGTCGTTGAGCTGCAGTTTCTCCAGCGCATCCCGCAGCAATTTGTAGTCGTCGCTTTCGGAAGGATAGAAACCGGCAAAAACCATCGGCTTGGCCGGTCGATATCCGGGCAAGGCTATCTCAGCCAGCTGCGCTGCTAACGTCACTGTATCGCCAACCGAGCACTCCGAGACTGTCTTGAGGCCGGTGGCAATGTAACCGACTTCTCCCGCAGTCAACAACTCGACCGCTTTCATACCGGGAACGAATACCCCGATTTCGATGGGCTCGACCTCGCGCCGCTGCGCCATCAGGTATACGTGATCGCCGCGCTTCAATTTCCCATCCACGATACGAACGTAGGCGATCACGCCCTTGTACGAATCGTAGTGAGAATCGAAAATCAACGCACGTAACGGCCTCGACTCCGCATCGCGGGGCGCCGGGATTCGTTCGATGATGGCCTCGAGCACGTCGCCAACACCTCGCCCATCCTTGGCAGAGACGTACAGAGCCTCTGTCGCATCGATACCGGTAAGATCTTCGATCTCCTGCGCAACTCCCTGCGGATCCGCAGAGGCCAGATCGATCTTGTTCACAACCGGAATGATGGTCAGATCGTAGTCCAGAGCAAGGTAGAGGTTGGCGAGAGTCTGTGCCTCCACGCCCTGGGATGCATCGACGACCAGCAACGCACCCTCGCAGGCAGCGAGCGAACGGGACACCTCATACGTGAAGTCCACATGGCCTGGTGTATCGATCAAGTTCAGCTCATACGTCTGCCCATCCCGCGCGACGTATTCCATACGTACTGCAGACGACTTGATCGTAACGCCTTTTTCACGCTCAAGCTCCATGCTGTCCAGAACCTGGTCAGCCATCTCCCGGGCACTGACGGTTCCGGTCAACTCCAGCAACCGATCTGCCAGCGTCGACTTGCCGTGGTCGATATGAGCAATAATACAGAAGTTTCGTATACGGTGAGAATCCATAGCCCGCCTATCATCAGTTCAAACTTGGTCCTGAGCAAATTATACATCAAAGCTCGCGAAAAAAGAAAACTTTACCTGTTGGTTACCACCTGTAACCAACCTTAAAATTTGACATAGTGACTGGACATTCTGTTAGAAACAGTGTATAATTTACTATAGATTTACTTTTAGTTAACATTTTCGTTACCTAAAGAAGGTAACCTTAAAAATTTACATCCAGGGCTGGACAATTCCCCCCAGGTAGTGGTATAATAGTGGGGAGAAGTGGGTCAAAGTGGAGGATCGCGTCCTTTTATGGACCACTGGTCCCTGTTAGCGAGAGTCTTTGATGTTTTCTGGCGAGTACAACCACACCCTGGATAACAAAGGGCGCTTGACCATCCCGGCGAAATTTCGTCACGATTTCGATGATGGCTTGATCGTGACACGCGGGCTGGATGGTTGTCTCTTCATTTTCACCGTTAAAGCCTGGGCCAATTACGAAGCGAATGTTTTGCAGCAATTGGCCATCGAAAAAAAGGATTCACGTTCGTTCTTGCGTTACATTTATTCCGGCGCCGACAAGCTCAGACCGGATGGCCAGGGAAGGATCATTCTGCCCGCACGATTACGGGAATATGCGGGCATCGAGACCGAAGCCGTGGTTGTCGGCATCGAAGAGCGGCTCGAGGTTTGGTCGCCGGAGAGATGGCAGGCCGTCCTGGCAGAGGTAGAGCACGATGCTGAGCAGATCGCCGAAGGTCTCGTGCGCATGCAAAAGCAAGCGGTGCCCTAGCTCTTGCCAGGAGTAGCGATGAACATGGAAATCGAACATGTCCCCGTGCTGTTGGCCGAGGTCATGGCTGGACTCCATGTCAAGTCCGACGGCCAGTACATCGATGCCACCACTGGTGCAGGTGGCCACAGCCGGGCGATATTGCAGGCTTCCGCACCAGCGGGACGGTTGCTCTGCATCGACACCGATCCACATGCCCTCGCCAGAGCCCGGCAAAAGCTGGCGGATTTTGTCACCCGGACTTGTTTCGTCGTCGCTAATTTTTCTGAGCTGGAGGCCGTCGCCACTGCTAACGGCTTCAGCCAGGTGAACGGTATTCTCTTTGATCTGGGAGTTTCCTCCCTGCAACTTAACAATGCAACGCGCGGCATCTCCTTTCAACACGAAGGCCCATTGGATATGCGCCTGTCGGAGCAAGGCCCTACGGCCGCAGATCTGATCAATAACCTCCCGGAAGAAGAGCTGGCTGCGCTCATTTGGAAATACGGAGAGGAAAGACATGCCCGTCGCATTGCCAGGGCAATCTCAGCAGCTCGTCCTCTCCACAGCACGCTGGAACTGGCGCAACTTGTCGCCCGTGTGAAGGGTCAACGAGGCAAAATCAACCCGGCGACCCAGACTTTTCAGGCGCTGCGCATCGCCGTCAATCGCGAACTCGAGGTTCTCGAGGCAGCGTTGCCACAAGCTGTACGGTTGTTGGCATCAGGAGGAAGACTGGCAATCATCAGCTTCCATTCTTTGGAAGATCGAATTGTGAAAACGTTTTTTCGTCAAGAAAGCCGGGACTGTATCTGTCCCCCCGAAGCGTTGGCTTGCACCTGTGAACACCAGGCAAGCTTACGCCTTTTGCACAAGAAGGTGATTACGCCTTCGGATCAAGAGCGAGTTCAGAATCCGCGAAGCCGCAGTGCGAAACTGCGCATCGCCGAACGTTTGTAGAGCCACCAGTGCCGCGTGTGTCTCGTCGGCTTGGGAGAACGGACTGATGAGCAGCAAACCGTTGTTACTGTTCCATCCCCGCTTGTGGGGACACGAAAACCAACAATCTAGCTGGTCTGTCAACGCGAAGACAGCAACCGGCCTGGTCCTGTGTATCACTTTGCTCAGTCTGGTGGGCTGGTTGTATCTCACGCAGGCCAGCCAGATCGCAACGATCGAATCTCACATGCAGGAAAGCATTAGCGATATCGAGAAGCTCGAACGAGAGAATGCGCTGCTACGCTATCAGATCGCCCAGTTGGAGACCATTCCGCGAATTCAGGCCAAATCCAGTCAACTGGGACTTGGCCCTATGCACCGGAAGGCCACCATCCTGACTGTACCGGGGGACTTCGACATAGCAGAAGCCACACCCGTCGGCGTACCGGTCGGTCACAAGGATATCGTCATCGCTGCACCGCTTGCTGACATCCAGTCAAGCTTTTCACTCCCCAGTTTACTCGAACTGTGGAATGAGGTCAAAGTTCAGTTTGAGACTTGGCTGGGGAAGTAAGCGATGGTAGGCAAATTGCTTGGTCATTCTTCATCGCCGCGCAAGGCAGGTGAGGAAGAAGGGCAAAGGGAGAAACCGTATAGGCGTTTTCTGGTAATCGCCGCCGTGCTGATTGGATTCACAATCTTTGTCGTCATCCAACTGATTCGCTGGCAGGTGTTTCAGCACCAGCAGTTGGTTTCCATCGCCGAAGCGCAGATGATGACCCAAAACACAGCATACATCCCTGTGCGTGGTGATATCCTGGACCGGCATCATCATTTGCTCGCGGTGGATATTTTCGAGTATTCATTGTGGGCCAGCCCACAGGAAGTGATCAGCAACAACCATGACATCGGGAAGGTCATACCGCAGCTAGCTCCCATTCTGGAAATGACCACCGACGAGCTTACGAATGCGCTCACCAGTGGGCGGCCTTATGTTCTGGTTGCTGATCATGTTCACCAGCAGATCTGGAGTGCGATCGATAAAAACCAGGCAATGTTGAACATGACAGGCTTCTATTGGGACATCAAACCCAAACGGATGTATCCGGAAGGACCGCTTGGTGCGCACATTCTCGGGTTCGTCAATGCCAGGCGAGAGGGATACTTCGGAGTCGAGGGGTTTTACGACCATGAGCTCATTGGTAAGGGGTCCGGTCAGCCCGTGTCAGGCGAGAACGATGTACTCACAGAATTATACCAGCCGCTAGATATCCGTCCGGGGAGTACTCTGGTGCTCACTGTGGATAGGACGATTCAGTACATGCTGGAGAATGAGCTGATTCTCGCACTGAAAACCTATAAGGCGCCAAGTGGAAGCATCATCGTGATGGCACCCAAGAGCGGGGCGATTCTGGGAATGGCGAGTTTTCCGACGTTCGATCCGAACCATTTCATGGACACAAGCCAGGACCGATTTGCCAACCCTGCGATCAGTCAGCAGTACGAGCCCGGTTCAGTATTCAAAGTTGTCACGATGGCAGCGGGGATCGATGCGGGTGTCGTAACCCCGAGAACGACTTTCAACGACACCGGACGGTTGGAAGTGGGTGGGCGCCCCATCTACAATTGGGACCGCGGTAGCAATGGCATGGTCGATATGACGGTAGTACTCGGCAAATCGCTCAACACGGGGGCCGCCTTCGTCAGCACTACATTAGGCAAGAATCGGTTTTACACGTACGTGAGGCGTTTCGGATTCGGGCGGCTGACAGGCGTCGATATGGCAGGAGAGATTCCCGGCACGGCAAAGCTACCTGGAGACAGCGAGTGGCACGAGTCAGATCTGGGGACGAATGCTTTTGGGCAGGGTATCGCGGTGACTCCCTTGCAAATGCTAAACTCCGTCGCGGCGGTAGCCAATCGCGGGCAATTGATGAAACCATACATCGTCAGCCAGGTCATCGATAGGGGGCAGGTCATCGACATCAAACCTGAGGTTATCCGTCGCGCCGTCAGTGAGAACACAGCCGAGCAAGTGACGGCCATGCTCGTGCAGGCCGTCGAAAACGAGATATCGCAAGCCTATTTGCCGGGATACAGAGTCGCTGGCAAAACCGGTACCGCGGAAATTCCGACACTCGGAGGCTACAAATCCGACGAAACCATTGCCTCCTTCATCGGATACGCGCCGGCGTTCGATCCACAATTCATTGTCCTGGTCAAGATTGATAAGCCACACACATCGCAATGGGGATCGAAAGTGGCGGCACCGGTATTTCAGAGAATTGCTGAGTTTCTGTTCGATTATATGGATATCGCGCCCGACACCGTCGTTTTGAATTCGCGATAGTGCAAAGGGGATTTGCAGTGATCACGCTGGCTGACGTATGGAAGTGTCTCGGACATTTGGATTCGATTCCAACCCAACTTCCCAATGCCACGATCCAAGAGGTCTGTATCGCACCTCAGTATGGCAAGACGAAGCGCTGGGTTCTTGTGCTGCCGGCCGAATCGTCGCCGGCGACGCTCGATGCAGCGCTGTCACGGGGCGCGGTCGGTTTTGTCGCAGAGCGTCGTCTGCAATCCGCCCATCCGCTCACCTGGCTGGACGTCACATCCGTCGGCGGGAGCGACATAGCCGAGACAATTGAAGGCCCGGTCGGGTTTGTCGTCCCCAATCTGGACGGTGCCATCGTCGAGCTGGCCAAGCTCTGGAGGAACAGGACACAGGCCCAGATCATCTGTCTGCTGGGCGCCGAGGGATTGCGAACCGCGCAGCAAGTGACACAGTCTGTGTTGTCGCAAAGGCACATGACTCAAGCTCCAGATATCCTATGCTGTAATGCGGAAACTACATCCCGCGCCTTGTTAGCACTGTCTGACCAAACCGAGCGTTTGCTCTTGAGGATGAGTTTGCAGGATGCGGAAGGTTTGCACTTCCTGAAGGAAGTCGTTCGTCCGCACATCATTTCGTTGAACAACATGTTCCCGGTGCAAAGCGACGGTGCCGCGCAGAATGCATTGTTCAGCGAGCAGTTTCCGGACGCGGTGTCGCCGGATACATTGTTGATTGCCAACGGAGACGATCCTATCATCCGGGACATCGCCGTCCAGACCGCTGCCACAGTGTTCTGCTACGGGCTACATGCACGTAATTCCTGTGCGTTATGGACCAGCCACATCGAGAGCGAGGGAAGGGAAGGACTCCGGCTTTGGATGCACTACAAGCGTGATGCCATCCACGTGCGGATTGCCCTGCTTGGACGGCATAGCGTACATACCGCACTGGAAGCATCAGCGGTAGGTTTGATATCGGGTCAATCGTGGGACGAAATCGCCGCCGGCTTACGGGCCATGACAACGCAACTCCGTCTGATTATGACACCAGGGATTAACGGCGCCTCTTTCCTGGAGGATAGTTACGCCGCCACACCCGCATCGACTCTCTCTATCCTGAACCTTCTAGAGAGCTTTGCAGGGCGGAAGATCGCCGTGCTGGGAGACATGGTTGAGATGGCCCACCTGGAAATGGAGGGGCATAGAAAGGTTGGAACGCGGATAGCGGATAGCGCAGCTTATTTGATCGCCATCGGAAGATTGGGAACGGTCATCGCGCAGGAAGCACGGGACTGCGGAATGCCGCCAAACGCGGTCTACGTGGCACCCAACAATCAAGCTGCTGTCGAGAAACTCAAGAGCATTCTCGCTCCGGGAGACATTGTATTGGTCTGCGGAGCCAGTTCACTTGGCCTGAAAGAGATTGTCGATGAGCTGGTCGATACTCAGGCTTTAATTTGTGAGGTCTGAATATGGCCTATTCGCTAACACTGGGAGCCATCTCTTTTCTCCTGGCAGTGTTTCTGGGGGCACCTTTGATCCATCTGCTCAGAGAAAAGGGGATCGGCAAACAGATCCGGATCGAGGGGCCCAGTTCGCACCAGGTTAAGACAGGCACACCGACGATGGGAGGGCTGATGATCGTCATTCCCGTGTTGGTGATCACCGGTGTGCTCAACATCTTCAATCTCGTCGGACGCAATTTCATTGGGCGATCGATTCTCATCCCGATGACGACCCTGCTGGCATTTGGGGTACTGGGAGCCATCGACGATCTGAGCGGCTTGAACCGAGAGCAGAACGGGCACGGGCTGAATCCGCGTTTCAAGCTGCTGTGGCAGATCCTGTTCGCAACACTGATCGCCCTGGCGCTGCTGTTTGGGCTCGACCTGCATAGCGTCGCTATCCCGACGATTCGAGAGAAGATCGATATCGGGTTGTTCTACATCCCGATCGCTATCTTCATCATCGTGGCTGCGTCTAACGCAGTGAATTTGACAGACGGATTGGATGGGCTGGCAGGGAGCACAGCAACCGTCGCTTTCGCTGCCTATGGCATCGTCGCATATCTGCAGGGGCAGATTTATCTGGTGGCATTCTGTTTCACGATCGTCGGGACGCTAATGGCGTTCCTGTGGTTCAACGCCTATCCGGCAGATCTTTTTATGGGAGACACCGGCTCACTCGCCCTGGGGGCGACGCTGGGGGTCGTTGCGCTGATGACGGGACAGTGGTTACTGTTGCCGGTTATCGGATTGATCTTTGTGGCAGAGGCTCTGTCCGTGGTCATGCAGGTCGCCTATTTCAAGTTAACGGGAGGGAAACGCCTGTTCAAGATGGCACCGCTGCACCATCATTTTGAGCTCATCGGTTGGTCTGAAACGCACGTCACGCAGCGGTTTTGGCTCGTCGGAATCATGTTTGCGATGCTCGGTATCGCACTGGCTTTGTTATGAACCACACGGAATCGATTGCGGAAAGGAATTCGTTGTTTTCAGGTGCACGTTTCACAATCATCGGTTGTGCCCGAGAAGGAATCGCGTTGGCGAAGTATGTTGCGGCCAGGGGAGCGGAAGTAAGCATAAGCGACATCAAGACTGCTGATCAGTTGCAAGACGCGGTCGCCGAACTGTCGCCTTATGACATACGGTGGGTGCTGGGAGCTCACCCGGAAGAGATTCTGGCATGTGACGCCTTGTTCGTCAGTCCGGGGGTCCCTATGGAAACCCCAGTCATCCAGGAAGCCGTTCGCCGGGGGATAACCGTGAGCGGTGAAAGTCGATTTTTCCTGGAGCATTGTCCCGCTGCAGTCACCGGCATCACCGGATCAAGCGGTAAGACGACCACTGTGACGCTCACCGGTGAGATATTGCGCACCGCCGGATTCAGAACGTGGGTAGGGGGCAACATCGGGAGACCATTGACACCGCACCTTGACGAGATCCATGCAGAAGACAAGGTCGTGATGGAGCTGTCCAGTTTCCAGTCGGAGATCATGTCAATCAGCCCGGCGATAGCCGCGATTCTGAACATCACACCCAACCATCTCGACCGCCATGCCTCGATGGAGGATTACGTGCAGGCGAAGGCGAACATCCTCCGCTATCAACGGCCGGATAATGTGGCGGTCCTGGGATACGATAACGAGATCACGCGCGGATTGGCGAAATCGGCGAAAGGGCAGGTCGCATTTTTCAGCATGGCGGAGGAAGTCGCGGAAGGGGCGTTTCTGAAACAAGAGCAGATCATTCTGCGCCTGGCCGGTAGCGAACAGCACATTGGCGCGGTACAGGACATCCGCTTGCGCGGGCGTCATAACGTCGCGAACGTGCTTGCGGCCTGTGCACTGGCAGGACTCGCCGGTGCCGATCACCAGAGCATTGCCGCAGTGATTTTCGGTTTCGAGGGTGTCGAACATCGCCTGGAATTCGTCCGCGAGGTCGCTGGAGTACGCTACTACGACGATTCGATCGCAACGACTCCCGAACGCGCCATCGCTGCGCTGGGGGCGTTCAATGAGCCGATTGTCCTGTTAGCAGGAGGGCAAGACAAACACCTGCCCTGGGCTGAACTGGCACTACTCATGTTGGAGAAAACGCGTGGCATCGTGCTTTTCGGGCAGGCAGCCGGAATCATCGAAAGCGCATTGACAGAAGCCTTGAACCAGAGAAGGTTATCTGCCGCAGAAATGCCAGTGATCAAACGCGTCGTCACGCTGGAAGAAGCTGTTCAGGAGGCCAGTCGTCTGGCCCACGCGGGTGACATCGTGCTGCTGTCGCCAGGGGGAACCAGTTACGATGCGTTCAAGGACTTCACAGCGCGTGGAGAGCGGTTCAAGGAACTGGTCAAAGCGCTCTAAGCAACACGTTGGTGAGATCGGAGTACTGAAACCATGACGCGAACAGAGAAACCAGAACGAAAGCCTCTCGAGAAGTCGACCTACGATTACGTCTTGGTCGTCATCGTGGCTACTCTACTCCTGATCGGCCTGATGATGGTCTATAGCACGACGTACAACTTCATGCCAGACAGGCCAACCTTCTATTTCGTCCGTCAGTTGATCTGGTCGGCATTGGGCGTGGCACTCCTCGTCATCTGTGCGCACATTCCCTACCACTTCTGGCGAAAAATCTCTGTGTTTATGTTGGCAGGGGTACTGGTGTTGCTCATCGCGGTGCTGTTCATCGGCAGCGAACGTTTTGGCGCGCAGCGTACTTTTATCAATGGCTCTTACCAACCGAGTGAATTGGCGAAACTGGCGATCATTATCTACATCGCGGACTGGGTATCGTCCAAAGGCGACAAGATTCGTAAGGTCACATACGGACTCATTCCGTTCGCTGTCCTGTTAGGGTTACTGACCGGTTTGATTCTGTTGCAGCCCGATTTTGGGACAGCAATTTTGATCGTTGCGACGGCTACGGTTATGTTCTTCCTGGCAGGCGCGGAAATCTTCCAGCTCATCATCGGAGGCGCATTCGGGGGCGCATCGCTGGCGCTCCTGATCACGAAATCGCCCCACGCCGCGGACCGCTTGAATTCATTCATGGCATCGCTGAGCGACCCGGTCAGCGTAGGGGGCTACCAGATCCGCCAGGCGTTGATCGCTTTTGGACAGGGAGGTATATTCGGAAGGGGTCTGGGGGAAAGCCAACTGAAGGGCACGTTCCTGCCTCTTTCCCATACCGACAGTATTTTCGCGATCGTGGGTGAAGAGCTGGGACTGATTGGCTGCCTGATCGTCATCGGTTTGTTCGCCATTCTTGCATATCGCGGATTCCGCGTCGCGTTGCTCTCGCCCGATGATTTCGGCACGATCCTCGCTGCAGGGATTACCTCCTGGCTCATCATCGAGGCACTGATTAATATGGGCGTTGTCACCGCGACCTTGCCTTTTACCGGTCTGCCATTGCCATTCATCAGTTACGGTGGATCGGCGTTGGTTTCAGCTCTGGCGGGAGTGGGAATCCTGCTGAGCATATCCAGAGGAGTACGAGAAGGAGTTAGCAAGGCACATGCGAATTCTGATCTCCGGGGGAGGGACAGCGGGGCACGTGTACCCAAATATAGCGGTCGTACAAGCAGCAACTGATACCCCGGAATGGAAGGCGACGCAACCTATGGAGTTCTTGTATCTGGGCGGAGCAAACAGCATAGAAGCGCAGCTGGCAGACCGTTTCGGAATCCCGTTCAGGGCGGTCCAGTCCGGCAGTCTGCGCGGGCAGAAACCGTGGACAGTATTGCGGAACAGTCTGAAGATCGCGTTCGGAGCGGGACAAGCGTATGCGACGCTCAGTCGATTTCGTCCCGACGTCATTCTGGTAACCGGGGGGTATATGTCCGTTCCGGTTGTCCTGGCCGGATACGTCAAACGGATCCCGATTCTGATCTATCTGCCGGACATCGTGCCCGGCCTGGCGATCAAACGGCTGAGCCGGTGGGCGTCGCGCGTCGCCGTGTCTTTTGCAGAGACGACGGCAGCGTTCGCAGCAGGTAAGGCCATTGTCACCGGGTATCCGGTGAGACGCGAGTTCTTCGAGGCAGATAGAAAACAGGCGAGAGAACGGTTGCAGCTTGCCCAGGACAGTCCGGTGGTGATGATCTACGGTGGAAGCCGCGGAGCCCACAGCATCAACGTCGCCGTCGCACAACAGCTTCCGGCACTGTTGCGCAAGGCCCAGATGGTGCACGTTTGCGGTCGCGAAGATATCGATGAGGCTGAAGCGAACAAGGGCGCGCTGCCAACGTTGCTCCAGGACAGATACCACCCGTTCGCCTATCTCCACGAGGAGATGATCGACGCCCTGGCAGCCACCGATCTGGTAGTGGCACGGGCGGGGGCATCCATCCTGGGGGAATTTCCGGCGCTCGGTTTGCCCAGCGTTCTCATTCCATACCCATACGCCGGGCAGCATCAGGAGGTCAATGCCGACTATATGGTCAGGCATGGGGCGGCAGTTAAACTGCAGGACAGGGACCTCTGCGAGCAACTATTGCCAACCGTAGCCGGTTTGTTGCAGGATAGCAAGCGATTA
Organism: uncultured Anaerolineae bacterium; assembly: GCA_964589015.1. GTDB lineage: Bacteria > Chloroflexota > Anaerolineae > DAOTYC01 > DAOTYC01 > CAZPTF01. Next base: position 1,771 of record CAZPTF010000055.1, on the reverse strand, counting down.
TCAGCAATGCGCAACTGTGCGCAGAAACTCAGTAATGCCGGGGCAGCATCCCGAATCGTCAGGGAGTTGCAGGTTCTGGCGGGTGCTTGACCCAAGGCGGCAGGGAAAATGGACATTTACGTCAATTACGAACAGCTGAAATGGGTTTTCATAGGGGTATTCGCTTTCGTGGGCTTGTTCCGCGGTTGGCTCAAAGAGCTATTCACGTCGTTTCTACTCGTACTGATGGCGCTGCCGCTGGTCTATCCAAGTCTGGCCGATACTATCATTACGTTTTTCAACAAACTCGTCCAGGTATTTTCGGCATTCCTGTCCATCGTGAATAGCTCAGACATGACGGTCCAGACGGCAGCATTCGGCGAAAACAACTCGTATACGCTGTTCATCATCATCCTGGCTGTCCTGGTGATTTTGTCCTACATGTCGGATCGGATCGGTCTGAAACAAACCGAAATGTCAGCGTTTAGTGCCATACTAGGAGGCCTGCTCGGCGCCTTCAATGGATTCATGATCCTTTCACTGGTGAAGGACTATGTGTTGGGCAATTTCTTTGCGGTGCAGGGGATGCAGGCACAAACACTCCCTTCGATATCGGATATGACGATGAGCATCGAAAACGTCCCTCCCGAACCATTTTATCAGGGAATGGGGACGATTCTGCCCATCGTCTTGGTGGGTGGCATCTTCGTCATCCTGTTCGGCAGGGTGTTCAGGGTGCAACCGCCCATCACGAAGAAGTGAAGATGAGTTCGCAAAGCGCACTTTACCAGAAACATATCCATCTGATCGGTATCGGCGGGACAGGTATGTCAGCCATCGCGCAAGTCCTGCTCGAGCGCGGTTGCACGGTCTCAGGATCGGACCAGGCCGAATCGTCCAGCGTCGAGCAGCTCAGAAGCCAGGGAGTCCGCATCCACATTGGGCACTCAGCGAGCTGGATCGTCGGAGCTGACATCGTCGCGATCTCGTCAGCCATCCGCGACGATAACCCGGAGGTCGTCGCAGCTCGACAGCACGGCATACCTGTCCTGAAACGGTCCGCTTTCATCGGCGAGCTGCTGGCCGGTTATTACACCATCGCCGTAGCCGGCACACACGGCAAGACGACGACCACCGCGATGATTGCCTTTATCCTGAGCGAAGCGGGACTGGCGCCAGGCTTCATCATTGGGGGGGTGTCCCGTAATCTCGGCACCAATGCCAGGTCAGGCAGTGGGCCATACTTCGTGATCGAAGCCGATGAATACGATCGGATGTTCCTGGGGATCAACCCTGACCTGGCCATCGTCACCAATCTGGAAATGGATCATCCGGATTGCTTCGGTGGTATCGAAGAACTGACAGAGGCTTTCACGGCATTCCTTAGGCGTGTTCCTCCGAGCGGTTACATCATTGTAAATGGCGACGAGGGGAGGATTAGAGAGATGTTGATGGGACTCGAACTACACAATCAAAAACTGGAGAACTTTGGTTTCGCGCCAGATGCCAACTGGCGGCCCACAGACATAGTGCCCAACGATTTGGGAGGCCACACCTTCTCCGTGTGGCATGAGCGGACATTGCTGGGTCCTTTCGAGCTGCAAGTGCCGGGTATTCACAACGTGCTCAACGCATTGGCCGCTATCGCCGCCACAACCGAAGTCGGTGTAAGTACCAGCCACATCCAGGACTCGTTGGCGCGGTTCGAGGGCACCGCGCGGAGATTCGAGCACAAAGGAACGGAACCCGGTGTGATCGTAATCGACGATTACGCCCATCATCCGACTGAAAT
>CAZPTF010000054.1:12454-16470 GCA_964589015.1 uncultured Anaerolineae bacterium | reverse complement strand
TCGCGTTCGGCGTCGAACGGACGGCTGGCGTGTTCGGGGTCATCGTTGCGTGCGGAGATTGCCTGCATGACGGCAAAACCGGCGACTGCAAGCGGCAGGATACCGGATTCACTCCCGCCAGCGATGATCGCATCCGCGTCGCCATTTCGGATCATCCGCATAGCCTCACCGATGGCGTTGGCACTCGACGCACATGCGGAGGTCACGACCATGTTCGGACCTTTCGCCCCATGTTTGATCGCGATCAGCCCTGGAGCGATGTCCGCCAACATCATCGGTACGAAGAATGGGCTCACCCGATTCGGGCCTTTTTCCAGCATGACTTCAAATTCTTGAATCAGCGTCCCGATGCCGCCAATGCCCGTCCCCACGATGACACCGACCCGCTCCGCATTCGCAGCGGTAATCTCCAGCCCGGAGTCTTTCAGTGCCTCATCAGCCGCAATCATCGCGAATTGCGAATAGCGGTCAAGCCGCCGCGCTTCTTTACCAGAGAAATAGTTCTTCGGGTCATAGTTCTTTACTTCAGCCGCGATCTGACATTTGATTTCCGATGGATCAAAGGCTGTAATTCTACCTGCACCAGAACGGCCCTCGACCAATGCCTGCCAGGTAGATGGGACATCCGATCCCAAAGGGGTAATCGCCCCCAATCCAGTCACGACAACACGTTCTCTCAAGTGAACCCTCCTGTATCTTTAGTGACGTCAGCCAATGCACGGCGTCAGCGAGCAGTTTTCACATTGCTATAACACGGTCATCTGACAAAAGATGCGACGGCTCTCCGGGATGACTCAAGTTGTTCATCCAAATGTCCGGTGGTATAATCTCCTCCAAGCGTTGGACGGAGATCATCGCCTGTCGCGGGATGGCAGTCCCGGTTTTTCGATCTGCGGTCTCTCTGGCTGCGGCAGACTCGGTTTTTCGATGTCAGGCCGGCCCTGCAAACCCGGTCTTTCAGTCCCCGGACGCCCTTCGCCCAGCCTGGAGGGCAAAGACAACTCTCCCCGTTCAGAGAGCTGCAACTGCAGCTCACCGAGCTGAGAATTTTCTCCTGAGCCAATGGAGGCCAGTCCATCCGAGAAAGCCCTGTCCACCAACTGGGTGCGATCCCTTACCTGTTCCAGCACCTGCAGGGTCTGCTGCAATTCATCGGGAGTCCATTGGTCGATCGGCAATGAGTCAATCGCGTCCAAGATGAGCTGTACGTCTGCGAGTTCATTAACAATCTCATCTGCAACCAGCGCAAGCGTTTCCGGTGGAATAGCAGCCAGGGCACCTTCGTAAGCGGTGAGCACGATCTCGTTGTAGATTTCCAGTGTCGCGTTGACGTCCTCGATCGTAATGTACCCATCGGAATAGGCATACATGGCTTGTTCCATCGCTTGCAGACCGTAGATCATGTATTCCATGTAGGGCTCGAGTTCCTGCACGTAGTACTCCACATCTTCAGGCATGCCGGGGATCGGGGTAGGTGTAGGCCAGGGGACCGGGGTCGGCCAGGGCGTGTACTGCGCTACCGGCGCTGAAGTGACCACACCTTCGGTCGCCACCGCGGCAACAGTCGTGCCCTGGCCTTCCGGCGTGTAGGTCGGCGCAGGTGTATAGGTGGGCACGGGAGTGTAGGTGGGCATCGGAGTATATGTCGGCATGGGAGTCGAGGTGAACTGCTGCGCTACAGGCAGACCACCACACCCGAACAGAACTGTCCCTGCCAAAAGGCACAGGGCACTGATGGCGAACGATGAGCGTCGTAACATTGAAATCTTCCTCCTTCGGCTGAATGTGGGTCAAAATGGTCGCTGGTTGGGATAATTTAACACGAAAAGAAGTATTTCCAGATAGCCTATTATACTTAACTTGCTTCAAAGCTACAAAATACTATTGCTGACAAGAAATGGAGACTGAATCATGGGTCTAGTGCGTAAGGAAGGTGACGGGCGGTTGCACTTGCAGTCAGAGCTCATGGGTGAGTCACTCATGGACAAAGGGCTGATTGCGTCCACCAACACAGACAGGCCCCTGCGCGTCATGCCGGATGTCCACGTCGTGAAAATCGGCGGACAGAGCGTCACAGACCGTGGGCGCGTGGCATTGTTTCCGATCCTGGATGAGATCATCGAGAATCGTAAGGACAAAAAGATCGTGATTTCGACCGGAGGGGGTAGCCGCTCCAGACACGTCTATGCCATCGCGCTGGACCTGGGCATGCCCACGGGCGTTCTCGCCAAGTTGGGGGCCTCGATCAGCGAACAGAACGCCTTGATGATCGCGATGTTGCTGGCGGACCGCGGCGGCATCAAGATCGGCCAGGATGACATCCCCAAGCTCTCGTCTTATCTCGTGCTGGGATGTACCCCTGTGGTACATGGTATGCCGCCCTATGGGCTGTTTGAGGTGCCCTCTGAAGTTGGGCGAATCCCCACGCATCGCACCGACATCGGGGCATTTCTGCTCGCCGAGGTGCTGGGATGTGACCATTGCATCTACATCAAAGACGAGGCCGGACTGTACACGGCCGATCCCAAAAAAGAGCCAACCGCCCAACTCATTCCGGAGATCGAACTGGGTGAACTCTTGGCGCTGGACCTCAATGACCTGATTCTCGAGCGGAGCACGCTGCTCGCCATGCAGCACGCGACCTGCGTGAAGACGCTCTATATCGTCAACGGTCTTGTGCCAGGCAACATCACGAAAGCTCTGAACGGAGAAAACGCCGGGACGATCATCTACAAGAAATGACCGGTGCGTTGCGACAACACGAAAGGCATAGCCAGACTAGCGGCTATGCCTTTCCGATTGACGATGGCGTATCGCGACATCGGTGCTGCCACACAGCGGGCACATCGGAGCAGACACATCCCGCTCGTGATGTTGGGGATGCCCCCGCCATTTGTGGCCGCACTGCCGGCAACGCAGGTTACCGGAGGCAAGCCGGTAATGCCCGCCATCGACGTGCAGAACCAGCCCGTTGATCAGCGCCTGAGCGACCTTATAGCGGGCAGCCCTGAGGATCCGCTGGAAGGTGGGGCGGGAAACCTCCATGCGTTCAGCCGCCTGGGATTGATCCAGCCCTTCGAGATCTTTGAGCCGAATTGCTTCCAGTTCTTCCCAAAACAACCCCACCTCTTCAGCGTGACCCGCATGACCCCCGCGTTCTCCGGCAGGCCGAAAATGATCGCACTCCGGGATGTGATCCACCATGCGCCATTTGTGAGGTCGTGGCATTGTGCCCCCTCAATGATGCCGGCGGTGATGGCTACCCTCGCGACTGCCTCTGTTCTCGTGGGTTCTTTCAAGGTAGACAAGCTCGGCACCGATACTCTCGGCGATCTGTTCGATCTCTTTGCGTCGTACGCGAGGTTTGAAAATCTTCAGGTCGGTTCCGGCTACACCAATGACGGCGTACCGGGGGCGGCCCGTTCCATCTGATGCACGGTTGCGCTCTCTGACAAATATCTTGGCCATGTGTTTCATCTCCTTCTCTTTCTTTCGCAGGATCGATAATTATGAGCATATGCTCATAATTATTATATCGTAGATCTCACTCCCTGTCAAGGCCCACTTGCTAGAGAACAGCAGCGCAATTGCTTGACAACAACGCAATTTATGCTATAATGGTTATAGAACATTTATTCTATTAACCGGACCGTCCAGACGCATCACAAGAGGAAGGTACTCATGGCCCTTTCTGAACGTCAGAAACACATTCTCAAGTTCATCAGTCAGTTCAGCGCAGAGAACGGCTACCCACCAACAATCCGGGAAATCGGCAAAGCGGTGAATATCCCTTCGACATCGGTTGTCAACTACAACCTCAATGTCCTGGAACGGGAAGGATACCTGAACCGCAGCCCCGATGTCTCGCGTGGCATCACGCTCGTGGGCGATCAATTCGTCAACGTGCCGATCGTCGGAACCATCGCCGCCGGCTCCCCCATTCCGCTGCCTGACGGTGATTTTTCGCCCTTCGACTACGACATGCTGACGCTGCCCAATGACCTGATCAAGGCTGC
>CAZPTF010000054.1:0-12354 GCA_964589015.1 uncultured Anaerolineae bacterium | reverse complement strand
AGCAATGTCGAAATCCAGGGCAAGATCGTGATGGTCATCCGCCAATTCGCCTGAGGTTCCGCCAACCTTAAAATCCTTGCTAATATCATATCTGCCTCTTGACACAGAACAAGTGTTCTAGTATAATAGAGTCAATAGAACACTTGTTCTTGTTGTTGTATCCACCGAGTGACGAGGAGACAGCGCATGATAACGGGAAGGCAGCAGCAAATCTACGAAGTCATCAGGGCTTTTCGCAAACAGCACGGGATGTCCCCCACCTACGAAGAGATCCGCAACAGCTTGGGTCTGAGCTCCAAAGACATGGTCAGCCGGGAGATCCAGGCCCTGGAAAGTGCCCAACTCATCACGCGTAAACCGAAAATCGCTCGCGGGCTGAGAGTGATTGAGGATCAACAGACCGCGCCGCACCGGCCCCAAACAGTCTCCGTGCCGGTTCTGAGCCGGATCGCTGCAGGCCGCAATTTCCGCCTTCCGGACAACGATTCCCCTCCGTTCGGCTACGACGAAACGATCACTGTTACCGCCGATATTGCCGGGCACACCGAAAACCTGTTTGCACTGGAAGTCGAAGGGCACTCGATGATCGACGCCCTCGTCGCGGATGGTGATGTCGTACTCGTCGAACCGCTGCGGATGGCCGAAAACGGCGATATGGTTGCCGTCTGGTTGCGAAACTCGGAGGAAATCACGCTCAAGTACTTCTATCAGGAAGGAAATCGCGTCCGCCTGCAACCGGCCAATCAAACCATGGAACCGTGGTATGTGGCCCCGGAAGATGTCGAAGTGGAAGGCCGGGTAATCGCAGTCATCCGCAGGTCTATCTAGACCGGCAGGGCTTTTTCGATCGAAAGCAATGGTGAGGAGATCAGGTTATGGCACAGACAAAGTATTCTCAAACTTGTCCACATCGCAGTGTATCCAAAGATGGGCGCGTCATTTGTACCATGATCCAGCTGGGAGATGACAACGAAGTATCTCCCAATCTCTGCCGCGAATGTCCGGCAAGAACGATTGCCTGTGATCATCTTCGATTCTCCCTCCAGAAAATCGCTTCACGCCCGATCACAGTGCGCTATGCGACGGGGAGGGTAGAAATTCTGGACGATCAACCACCACATATTGGGTTTCTGCGGGCCGCTTGTGAGGAGAAGGTCCTCCCCATCCATTCGCCCGTCGAATGTGCCCAGTGCAGAATGCACAGCGTGCCTGCTGCGCCATTCAGCCCGGCCCCGGCAGCGACCCCGACGTACGAAGGCAAGGTGATCCCCTTTCCTCGACGCATCGCTGCGGCGAGTTAGTTCACGTAGATCGGAGATAGCGTCATGAGCAACCAGCTTGACTTCCAGGCAGACCGGATCGAATACACACTGGCACAACACCGGCTCAGGGGGCGCGTCACCGGCGGTACCGTCACCCCCCGCACCATCCGTTTCAGCTTGGCCCCGGACCCGAGCGCCAAGCTCCGCCGCTTTCTCGAACTCTCCGAAGAACTGGCGCTGGCACTCGGCGCGCCCTCCTGCCGGATCTTTCGGCAGAAGGACTGCTTGCAGGTCGAGGTGCCACGTGAGACGCGCGCGATCGTTGCGCTGCTGCCTCTCTGCGACCGTCTGCCCGACATTCCACCTTGTACGGCGGCCCTCGGACTCGAACACGATGGGCGCCCGTTGTTGCTCCATCTGCCCAGCCCCGACGTCTCGCACGTTCTCGTCGCAGGCAGCACCGGCTCCGGCAAAACCGAACTCACCCGGGGGATGCTCGCTTCGCTCGTCCGGTTCAATCGGCAGGCACAGCTTCAACTTCTGCTGATCGATCCCAAGAATCGCGGATTGGCTCCTTTCCAAAACGCCCCACACCTCTTACGGCCCATCGTCACCGATCCGGCAGAAGCTGTAGGCGCCTTATCCGCCCTGGTCGAGGAGATGATTCGCCGGGACCGTGAGGCGCGCGAGCTACCACGAATCGTCCTGTGTATCGACGAGGTGGCGGACCTGGTCCTGGTCGCCCCCAAAGAGATAACTAACCTGCTGACCCGTCTCGCGCAGCGCGGCCGGCAGGCCGGCATTCACGTCATCGCCTGCACGCAGAAACCGACAGCCGAGGTGGTAGGGACCCTGGCCAAAGCGAATTTTCCGGTCAGGCTGGTGGGTGCGGTCCCCTCACCGGAAGACGCCAAGGTCGCCACCGGTTTGGCGGGCACTGGTGCGGAGAAGCTGCTGGGGCGAGGCGATTTTCTGATCATCAGTCGTGGCCAAGTGATCCGGTTCCAAGCCGCTTTCGTACCGGAAACGCAGATTGCCAGCCTGTGGGGGCACCGAGCGGAAGAGAGGACGGTTCGTCTCCAGCACGCTCTTACCGGTACGGATGGACTGATCGCACTGCCCGCACGCGCCGCCAGCTATCTGCAGCGGGTGAAATAGTCCACCCGCTCTGAAACCTAAACTTTCACGGAGGTCACTCACAATGTCTGCCGATGTATGGTTCAAGCGTGATATCGCCAATGCACTATCAGCAACTTATCAAGCCGCTCGCGCAACAACGTATGCCGTAGGCAGCAGCGATACCGCGCGAACAGCAGTGTTTCACGCCGGATATCGCTCCGCTATATCCACGATGGCGTTATTCTTCGGGATTTCGCCGGCCCTGGTCCTGCCTGACGACCCGAGACCGGCACAAACCATTTCCGCTCAGATAGAAGGAGAACGAGAGCTATGAAGAATCTTTTTGCGGCTGTTCTGTTGGTATTCGGGCTTGGTCTGGCTGTGGTCATCGGCAGCCGGCTCCCGGTCAGTGCCATCACGGTAATTGTTGGTGTCGGTTGCGGTGTGTTGGCGTCCATTCCCACCAGTGTACTCATCATCGCCGTGACCAATCGGCGGGAGAGCCAACCCAGCCGGTCATTTCCGGCGACGCAGACCTATCCGCCCGTGGTCGTGGTCAATTCGCCGCCGAATCATCTGCCTGGTAATCAAGGCTGGCCGGTACCACAACCGTCCTGGAACATGTCAACGCCAGCGCCGCGCCAGTTCCATCTGATCGGACAAGAGAGCGATACGGCAGAAAACAATTACTACCCCAACTTCTAATTCGACGTACACCGGCGCGATCGATGTTCGGATTGAAACTTATCTCGACACGAAAGAGGGCAAGATAGCATGAAGGTCAAAAAACCACACGAACAGATCATGATCGTCAAGAAACGTTTTGGATATTTCCCGCAGACATTCCTCTGGCACGGCAAGACCTACGAGGTCATCGCTACGGAAAAATGCCAGACAGAGGTGAAACGCGGTCCGTTGAATCGTGTAGAGCGACATTGTTTTCGCGTGAATTGCGTGGAAGGGACGTTCGAGTTGTTCCAGGACATCCTGAGCAACACCTGGCACGTCAAGCAGTTTCGAGCGTGCAAAACACGTCCCAGAGCGGCGTGAAACAGCCACAGGAGAACGTAAGTTACCATTTGTATTGTTATGAAGGAGTACGGGCATGATGAAGCAAGGTTTGTTGTGGTTCGACAATGAGCCCAAACGGAGTCTGCAGGAAAAAATCGCCCGAGCGACTGAAAGGTACGTACAGAAATACGGGCAGCAACCCAATATATGTTATGTAAATCCACAAACGTTAACAGGGCACGCCAGTGAAAAGGTTTTGGCGCCGATACGGATAGTAGCAGCCCCCAACATATTGCTCCATCATTTCTGGGTAGGTGTTTCACGCCCCGACAATGGAGTTGGGCGAGAGCGGGCAGCCTAGGGGAGAGGTGTTCGCAATACAGATCAGGAGCGCCGCAGATCTGCGGCGCTCTTGGTCGTTCTCGCCCAGTTTCTGCCGGCGCGCTCCGAATTACGTCCGCACCTGTCCAGCGCATGCCTCCGCAATCAACAGATCAAGTGCTAGCGTATCACTGATCTTGCCGGTCTTGATAGCGGCATCATACTCGGCCAGAGAGTTGTAAATGGCACATAACTGCTCGAAGGACACAGCCCGCGCCTGATCCAGACATTTTTTGACGACGAACTCATGCATCCGAAGCTGTCGGGCGGTTTCCGTCGTGCTGAACCCCAGCGTACTCAATTCCTTCGTCTGGATCATGATGCGGAATTGGCGCACAATCATCGTCAACAGATACAGTGGTGCTTTCCCCTCATCCAACATCTGGTGCAGCAGAACGGTGGCCCGCCGGACATCGCGTTTGCCCAGCGCATCAACCATTTCGAAGATGTCCGCCTCACGTACGTACGAGACCAACTGCCGGACATCCGCTCCGGATATTGCGCCCCGACCGTTGACATAGGCACTGAGTTTCTCCAATTCCTGGTCCATCAAACGTAGATCGTAGCCCACATAGGTAGCGAGCACCTGGACCGCATCGACCGTGAGTTCCAGCCCTTTGCCCTGTGCCCTATCCTTGATCCACCGCGCCAGTTGACCCGGACCATCCCTTCCATAGGCGGAAAACGGACGGAACTCCTGGATCCTTCCCTTGTCATGATCCTCTCGTGCCAGCGAGCGCAAGGGATGTTTGGCGGCGAGCAATTCACTCTCGACAAACACCAGCACCGTGGTGTCCGGCAAACGTTGGAGATAGTCCTCCAGCTCATGGAGAAAAGAGGCGTGAGGCGAATTCACCTCATCTTGAAGCGCATCTTCCGCTTCAGCGCCCTTCTTGCCACCTTTCCCGCGTTTCTTTCCGCTTTGCAGCTGGACCAACAAATCGTTAACGATCACCAATCTGTTGTCGCCCAGGAACGGCACCGTGTTGCACGCCTGAACAATCTCCCGCAATGTGATCCGACGACCATCGAGGACGGTCGTGTTGACATCCAGCATAGTGGGATCGCCGAGTTTCTGTTTCAAATTTGCCAGGAACTCAGTCCGCCGGAATTCGTCCTCACCATGAAGAATCCAAAACACCGCTACCCCTCGCCGATTCTGACGTGGTGCACAACGAGACCGCCACGTTCCTGCCGCGTCACGCTTTCGATATATGCGCCGGATACATCGGGGGTCGTAGTTATCTTACTTTGCACCCATCCCCCCAGAGGCTGTGCCACCAGCACGGCCCCGGTCGCTACCAGAAGCGCCTGTGGCAGCCTGTCCCATTTCGACCGGGCACGTCCCAACATCACCCCAAAGGTTGAAAGGCCAGCCAGAACACCCGCAAGAGCGATGTTCGTGCCGCACCGTGGGTGAACGGCAAGGTCCACTTCCCCATTTTGCAGGCGAACCAGCGCTTCACTCGCAGCCGCAGCCAGTGCCTCAGTATCAACCTGCCCGTAAATGAAAAACCCGCTTAACGAACTGCGTCCCATCAACCGGAGAGTCCGTTGATGCTGAGACAGGACGTGCATGGTGGCGTGCTCGAGCGCGTGGTTGCGACGCACTCTGGCGACCGGCGGAACATCCAAGATACTCATAACATCCTCCCAATTCAGATGTGCATTCCCGACCTCGGCAGATGCCCCGGCAACCGCCAGGGTTACCGCTATCTACCGACGTCTCCCCCTATCCTTTATTCTGTATCAACGGCAAGAGAAAACTGAAACAGCTCCCCGAGTTGGGCTCACTCTTGACCCAGACCCGTCCATCATGCTTTTCAATGATCGACTTGACGATAGAAAGGCCTAATCCTGTTCCACCAATGCCCGCGGTCTCCGCGCTTTGTACGCGATAGAACTTATCAAAAATAAAGGGCTGTTCGGAGAGCGGTATGCCGATACCATTGTCTTCTACAGACACGATGGCGAACGTACCATCCACGGCTGAAGTGACCGAAATCTCCCCCCCATCGGGGGTATATTTGATCGCGTTGCCAATCAAATTGCTCAGGACCTGCTCCAATCTAGGCCGACTCCCCTGCACCATAAGCGGCTCTAAGCCGGTTTCCATAGTCAGAATTTGTCCCTTCGTCTCAGCATGATGCTGGAGCCGTTCCACCACCGAGATAATGACGTCAGTGAGATCACAGGGCTCGGTTCCCCAATCCATCCCCGCTTCGATCCGGCCGATATCCAGCAAGTCATCGATCAGTTCTGCAATATCCTGGATGCCGCGATTGATCTTTTTCAAGAAGGCCTGCTGCTGTTCATTCAGCCCACCGACCGCGGGCAGCAGATCGACAAACCCCTGGATCGTCGTAAGCGGTGAGCGCAGATCGTGAGACACGGCTGAAACAAAATCTGATTTCATCTGGTCGAGCTGCTTCAGGTTGGAGATATCTTTCATCACGACAACCCGACCGATGCCGGCAAGGGGAGAAAGGGTGGCGAGAAGCGTCCGGTCATCCCCCAGGCTGATCTCAGCATAATTGCCGTTGGCACGTGCCAGAGCCTGCTGATACAGCCCGGCGAGGTCCTGGTTTTTGATGATGTCGGGCAGAAGACGCCCCTCCGCCGGATCGGCTACGACAGCAAATCCACGGCGAGCGGACTCATTTATCAGCACGATTCTGTCCTGCTCATCGGTCACGATGACCATATCCTCTGTCCCGGAGAGGATCGCCTCCAACGTGCGGCGCTCGTTCTCAACCTGCCCAAACAGGCGCGCATTCTCGATAGCGACGGCTGCATAATCGGACAACAGTGACAAAAGGAACAGATCGTTTCTCGTAAAGTCTTCAGCCGAGATCCGATTGTCGACGGTCAGAACGCCAATCACCCGCTCTTTGGCCTTCAATGGAACATACAGAATCGAATTGACCAGGTAGGAGGTCTTGACTTTGTGCAGCCCACCCGCGCGGTTGATCACCATCGGCTCGCCAGTACGAATCACTTTGCCCGCCAGGCTATCTTGCACTCTCAGCCGGAAATCACGAGCGTACCTTTCCTCAAGCCCTTGTGCAGCACGGACGAACAGCTCGTTGGTATCTTCGTCGAGCAGGAGCAGGCTTCCCTCTTCGGCCCCCGTGATATACACGGCTGCTTCCACGATTCGTCCCAATAGCCGATCCAGGTCCAGCACGGCAGTAACCGAGCGTCCAATGCCATACAGCGCGTTCAGCTCACTGACTCGACGTTCCAGCTCCAGATTGGTGGTTCTCAAATCTTCGATCAAACGCTCTTTCTCGCGCCTCAAACGCGCTTCCGTCAATGCTCTCTCAACAACTCCAAGCAATTCTTCGGCATCTATCGGTTTGATCACATAGTCCCTGACGCCCTTCCGGAAGACAGTCACGGCAAGCGCCTCGGAACCATGAGACGTCATCAGCACGATGGGAGCGACACGCCGTTCGGCCTGCAACACTTCCAACACGCCCAGGCCACCAAGACGCGGCATTTCGAGGTCAAGTAGAATGAGGTCGGGGTTTTCGGAGCGGATTTTGTCAAGACCTTCGATCCCATCCCTGGCCACTGCTGTTTGATAGCCCGCGGGCCCGAGGATGTATTCCGAAACCAGCGTGGATATTTCGCGATTGTCATCAATCACCAGGACTTTTTCTTTCGCCACAATTTGCCTCCTCGCGGGAATCGGGACTCCTGCGGGCAATGGCCAGGTCTCATACCGCGTCACGCCATTTCAGGTAACCGTCGTTGGCTCTCCTATGGACCGACATTCCATAGATTCTCATCTGCATGTCCGTCCGGCAAATCGCTCGTGAGGGGTCATGCTATAGCACCATACAAACACATTCTACATGAGACAACAATAAGTATATCACGATCCATTCGCGAAAACAACCGGTTCACGGTAACAGGATGCAGCCAGGAATTTTGACGATAAGTGCAGCGCCTTTGACACGACCAATGCGCTAGAGAGCACGCCCGCTGTCACAGACTGGGTCAATCTCCGCACAGGCGATGTGGGGGTCTGATGGCCTATTCCCCTCGGCCTCCTCGCAAACGGAACGCGTCCAAGATTGGTCCTGTTTTGACCAACACGAAGATATTCGTGTGCCTGGCAAATCGTCTAAAGGGACCGCTTCCAGTTGGAACGTGTCCGATATTGCACAATCTTAACCTGTACGGACGGCCCAAGGGACTTCTGGCTTCGGATAACGATTGGTGCGCGGCAGCCTCCCTGAGATTTCGGGCGCATTCCCATGGCACACCAAATTCGTTTGGTTTGACAAAAGGATCGACTCACTGATATAGTTAACCTCAGTCAGAATCAGGCGCTGTCGCTTCATTTCATCCACTCTTGTTCAAAATAGGAGACGTTATGACCGCAAAGAGTTCCTCCACGCCGGACCGGCGCTCGTGGATTTCACGTCTGTGGGCCTTGTGGCTCATAGTTGCGCTGGTCGCCGGGTATTTCATTTCCACGCGACTTATACCAGTCCCTCAAGTAGGGCTTGTGCGTCTGGAAGGCGACATATACGACGAAATGGCCGATTATGTCGTAGAGCAATTGAACTACGCAAAGAATGACCCCGCGATCCGCGCCGTCGTGCTGAAAATCAACAGCCCAGGCGGGGGTGTCACCGCGAGCGAAAACCTGTATTACAGCATTCTGTCTTTCCGCGAGCAGAAACCGCTGATCGTGTCCATCGACACACTGGCAGCCAGCGGCGGATATTATGCTGCAAGCGCCGGGGACGTGTTGTATGCGAAGCCGTCATCCTCTATCGGTAACATCGGTGTGGTCTCGCTGTTACCATCGCCGAGCTTTGTGGACGAGGAGCTGATTACGACAGGGCCGTTCAAGCTCTTTGGGAGCACCAGGGCGAGCTACATCCGCGAGTTGGAAATCCTCAAACAGGGCTTTCTGGAAGCGGTCCTGGTGCAACGGCAAGACAAGCTGGCGGTAAACAAGGAAGAACTCGCCCGTGGTGAGCTCTACGTCGGCATTTTGGCGGTCGATATGGGCCTGATCGACAAACTGGGCACTCTCACTGATGCAGTCGAGGAGGCGGCACAGCTGGCGCGCATTGCAAACTACCAGGTGGTTGACATGAGCACCATTCCCGGGCTGGAACCACCCGAGCCACCGCTTTTCACCTTCAAAAACGAGGACTCGCCCAAACCCGAGAGCCGGCAGGATGCGGACATCAAGACACCACAACCCGGTTTGTACTACCGCTCCCTCAGCCAGGCGGAGGTGACTCTGTGAAAACAGTCAGAACGCTCATTATCCTGCTCATCGTCTTGAGTTTGCCAATCATCGCCAGAATTGCGTTCCACTACCGAGGATTATACTCCCCCACTCCGGTCGCCCGCCCGGCAATTGCCGATCTCAACATACCTGCTCCTCCCCAAGTTGTCGAGTTCGTCGACGCGTTTGAAACCACTGAGGCCGTCATCGTTTTCGATATGGCGCACGACAACCATTTTAAGGAAGAGGAGCTCACCGTGCTGCTTGGCCGGTTGGCTGCCCGTGGCGCCCAGCCTGAGTATCTGGTGTTGGGAGACTCTCTCGCCCGCAAACTTCGGCGCGCGCAGGGCTTTGTGATCATCTCACCCAGAACGACGTTTACGAACGATGAAATCCGCGAAATTCAGCATTTTGTGCAAACTGGCGGCAAACTACTGCTGATAACCGACCCCACGCGGTTCGAGGTCGTCTACAATCCGTTGGGTATGCCGTCCGACCGCAAGAGCGACGTCGCCGTCATGAACATGCTATCGGCGTCTTTCGGACTGGTTTTCGAGGATGACTTCATCTACAACATGACTCACAACTCCGGGACCTTCAGAGATGTGATCCTGACCGAATTCGCAGACACTCCGCTGACGCGGGGGCTGAAGGAAATTGTGTTCTTTGCCGCCCACTCCATCTCCACAAGCGGCAAACCGATCATCACCACCGACCAAGACACGCTGTCATCTCTGACGGAAAAACAGGGCGGACTGGTCGTCGCGGCACTCACCGCCGGTGACCACATCCTGGGCATTTCTGATCTCACGTTCCTGACAGAGCCTTACCGGTCGTTCGGGAACAACGATCAGCTGATTTCCAACATTGCCGAATTCCTGGTGAGCGGACGCAGGGATTACACGTTGGCGGACTTTCCGTATTTCTTCGGCGAGCGGGTGGATCTGAGATATTCCGGTCGGCAGGCAATCGGCGGCGATGTGTTGAGCCAGGCAGGGCTCATGCAGAGCAGTTTTGACGCGGTGGGCAAGAAGCTCCTGCCCAGAAAATCGGAGACCATCGACAACGATGTGCTGTTCATCGGGCTTTACAACGGGACCGATTACATTCAGGACATTCTGAGTGCGCGGCAGATCTCGATCACCCTGGAGACCGCTTCGGGCGACGTCGCAGCGGGGGAAGCGACACCAACTGCGACGAGCGCGGCGGCAACCACAGTCTCCAGCGATTACGCAGAGCCGACTGAGACTGAACCGACAACCAACACATTGGATAGCCTGCAAGGCAAACAGGAAGAATCGATCAAAGGCAAGATTGCGGTGTCCGATCTTGGCGAGTTTGCAGCAGACAGCGTGACCCTGCTCAGTGTGGGCGAACAAGATGGGTACAAGGCGATGGTTGTCCTGGCTGCCAGCGAGAGCGCCCTGGCCCAGGCACTGGACATTTTGTCGACGGGGGACCTGTCCCAATGTCTGACCGGCGCTCAATCCGCGCTTTGCCCATCCACCCCCAGCGTCTCGGCAGACTTGACCGACACGCTGGAAGACTTTTACCTGCCACCACCCGATTCGAGCATTCCGCTGACTTCAACGCTGGATTTCATCGAGCCGATCGAACCACCGTTGCTCCCAAACTGAGCCGGATCACGTAGAACGCAGCCTGGTAGTCATCTTCTACGAGTAGAGGCAAGATGCCATGAGTGCATGGTCCACTTGCCTCTACTTTTTCCGAAGCGGTTAATTGGGCACTTCCGGCAAGAACAAGTTCACATCATACTTGCCGCCCGCGTTCCAGTAGACCCAGCCCTGTGCCCCGAGAATAGTCGCCTCATCCGCTGCCACCCGCTGTGCGAACAGCCGCGAATGATCGTACTGAATGCCCTTCAGCGAATAGTGCTGGAGCCAGGGACGTACTCGGGCATCGCTTCGTTTCAGGGCTTCGATCGTGCTGCGATAGACGACCCCATAAGGATGGAGCGTGGGATTCACATAACCGAGGTTGCCACTCTCGAAAGTACTCGGGTAGACCATCGGACACAAGTAGTCCACGTAGGGGCTGATGTCCTCGACACGCTGTCCGATGCCCATGTCGCTGCCTTCCTTCACCCAGACGGTCAGACCGAAAACATCCGCAGACGTGAATACAGCGTATGGGCGCACCTCTTGTTGCAGCTTCGCGGCAAAGCCACGAATGGCCGCAGTGCGCGTCTCGAGGGTGTTCTCCTCCTGATAGACAATCGCACGTACGTCCCCATCGGAGGGGAAGCGGATGTAATCGAATTGGATTTCATCGAAACCCATCTCGGCGACCTCTTTGGCCAACGCGATGTTATAGTCCCACACCTCTTCACGAAATGGGTTGGCCCAGCCCAATTGTTCCCGATCCAACCACAGCTGACCAGCCCCATCGACGACAGCCAATTCGGGTTTGCCCCGCGCGAGGGGATCATCCTTGAAGACGACCATCCGCGCCACAGTGTAGATGCCCTTTTCCGCACACCACTGCAATAGCTCCTCGGGGCTCAGGTATCCCTGCCGATACGCGCCAATCGTGGAGGCCAGCGGCACCTCGCTATCGTAAGAGATGATCCCACGGTCGCTCTTGACGTCGACAACGATGCTGTTTAGTTCCGTCTGATCGACCAGATCGAGCAGGGTTTTCACCCGTTCCGGCAACGCCAGCAGACCGAAAGGGATGTAGATCCCCTTGACCTTGAAGGGTTCGAGCGGGATTTCGAGGGTAGATTCCGAAATCTCCGGCACATACGTTTTGCGATACCCTGGGGCCTTGATCGTCAAGTCCGAGCCGGCAGCGCCCTCAGGCACTACAAACCCGCCACCCGAAACCGCGAGGATGTCCCCACCATTGAAATAGATCAAGGCATCCTCAACCGGCAAACCGGAGGCCGCATCCACAATGCGGCCCGGCAATCCCGGGTTTGCATACGCCTGCTGGAATCCGAAAACGAATGCATAGCTTCCACCCAAGAACAGTACCACCAACATCAGTCGCCCTACGGACCCACAGTCGCTTCTTCTGCCTTCACGTCTGCACAGGTATCCCAATAAACCCTCCGCGATTCTTCAGTCAGGGCAAAAATTGTAGCACACACCGGAGTCGGCTCAAAATACTCGCAGGCCGGCCGTACACGTGCGGGGGTGCGTCCGGAAATTTTCGAGCTGGCGAGCAATGGGCAGGTCGTGTTTGCAGCGTGATCTGCCAGGTTCACACGAATATCTGCGTGGCGTTCAAGACTGTGCCAATCTTGAACGCGTTCCGTTTGCGCGGAGGCCCACGGGAACGGACCGCCAGACCCCCGCATGG
>CAZPTF010000053.1:1902-16521 GCA_964589015.1 uncultured Anaerolineae bacterium | reverse complement strand
TCGCCCTTCCACGCACCACCGCTGGTGAGGATCGCGTCGTGCTCCTGCGTGGCAGTGAGCAGCCGCGCACGGATGTCTTCTGCGCGGTCGGGAACTAGCGCGGTAGTGACGGACATCCCGTTGGACACGCACCACGCTGCGAGCATAACCAGGTTGGAGGCATAGAGCTTGCCGGGCTGTAATGGTTGGCCGGGCGCGAGCACCTCATCACCGGTGGCGAGGATCGCGACGCGCGGGCGTCGCACCACGGGCACGCGCTCGTAGCCCGCTGCGGCGAGCAGCCCGAGCACTGGCGGCTGCAGCAGCGTGCCAGCGGAAGCGATCCGCTGGCCGCGCGACGTGTCGCTACCGCGGGCGAGGACGTTGCGCGAGGGCTCGGCGTGGTTGGTCACAATCACGGTATCGCCGTCGTCGGTGGCGAACTCGCTCGAGACGATCGCGTCGGCGCCGTGCGGGAGCGGGGCTCCGGTCAGCACGCGGATTGTGGCACCTGGCTGCAGATCGCCTGCCCAGGCTTGTCCTGCGGCCGCCGTGCCGGCGATCCGCAGGCGAACGGGGTGGTCCGGCGTGGCGCCATCAATATCCGCCGAACGAATCGCATAACCGTCCTTCAGCGAAGCGTTCACCGAGGGGGAATCGACCAACGCGTCCAGATCTTGCGCCAGGATACGTCCGCATGCTGCGAGCAGAGCGGCGCTTTCGTCCGGGAGCGGGACAATGTGCGCGAGCGTCAGACGGTAGGCCGTGTCGAAGTCGATCAGCGCATGCCCCGCGTGTGGGCCGTTACGCACCGCGGGACGGAGGAAGCGCGCTTCGATGAAATCGGCGATGCCCATGATGTCGTTCAGGGCGAACATGGGCACGTCTGCTTCGAGCGGAGCGTCGGTCGCGATGGCGATGCGGTACTCAGGACGACCGACCAGGTCGAGGCTGTTCGCAGCGCGGACCACCTCGATGGTCGGAAACGGAGCCTGCTTGTAACCTTCGATCAAGAGGATATCCACGCCAGCGATCGCGGCGACGATCTCCTCCAGCGGGGGTTCGTGCTCGTAGGTGCGGTACGATGCCATCTTGTGGGGCGCTATGACCATGACGTGCTCGCTGCCCGCTTCGGCATGGCGGTAGCTGTCTTTGCCGGGTTGGTCGGCCTGGAAAGCGCTATGCGAGTGATGCTTGATGGTTGCGATGCGGTAGCCGCGCCGTTTGAGCTCGGCGATCAGTTTCACGAGCAAGGTAGTCTTGCCCGAGTTGGAGCGTCCCACGAATGTGATCATCGGAATTGTCATGCAGGAATGACCTCGTTGGCGGCCACCGTCACCTGTTTGAGCGTCGGCTCGCCCGGTGCTATCACGTAATATGGGCCGTTGGCGCAGGCCTGGCAGAGCACTTCGCCGCCGGCATAGACCTCACGGCAATCGTTGATGCGCTCGCCGCAGCGCTGGCAGGTCGCGTTGCGGATGGGTGCCCCCGGGCGGTCCTGTGGCCGGAGCTGCAACTCGACGTGTTGGACGATAAATAACGCGTCGTCAGGCATCACTTTGTAGGCTTCCCGCTGCACCTCGGCGGCGGGGACGGTGGCCGGCACGTAGTCGTGCGCCCGTGCGCGGCTGTCGTCGCGAGCGACGACGCGCACGGCCTGTCCGGTACGCGTGTCGAGAAAGGTTGCTGCCATCTTGCCGTAGTCGACGTGCTTGAGTGTGCGCTTACCCAAGCGGCAGCCGGTGACCGCGGCGATGGCGTCCGTAGCGCAGCGATCGATCTCGACGAAGACGATGAGCCGTTTGGCATCCGCTTCCGGGTCATCGATGCCGAGCGTGCGGCAGGCCAACATCGTCAGACGCACGCCAAGGACGATGCCGGCACAGGCGTGGCCGCCGTGCATCTTCTCGGCCTTTTCGAGCAATTCTTCAAAAGTACGCATCAGGCTGTCTCCAGCGACCCCGCGTGAACGAGGTCAGTTCACATTATACGACGACGAATACGAGCGTCAAGAGCAGCATGGCCGCACTGGTCACGAGATCGGCGGCGTTCCACGCGAGCGGCGTGGTTTGGATGCAATCGACGGTGAAGGCACGGGATTCGGCGGCAGCGACGATCTCATCCGCGTGGCGCAGGGCATTATCGACGATAGTGACCAACAGCAGACGTAGCGAGCGCAGCCGGTTGCGCCGGAAGCCGCCACGGAGGCGCAGGCTGTAGAAGGCGGTCGTCACGATCGCGTACGTGGTGGGCAGCATGTTGAACGCCACGCCGAGTGCGAATCCCAGTCCTTTCAGCCCGGCAGCTTCGAAAAGGCGCGTCAGCTCGCTGACCGAGACCGACCCGGCGAAGCGCGCGACGGCGATGGTGATCGTGATCACGCGCAACCCCATTTGGGTGGCAACCGCCAGTCCGCTCGTCGACACGGTGATTCCGGCAAGTGTCGCATCACCCGGTCCGAAGAACAGGCCAAGCAGGACGGTTGTCAGGATGAACACGGGCATGAACCAGCGGCGCGTTGCCGGCGTGCGCATGGCCGAATTGCGTCGCCCGGGAAGCCCGCTGACCAGTAGCACCACTACCAGTGCGGGGATTGTCCACCATCCGTGCGCGACAACAGCGATCAGCATGGACGTGACGAAGAGAGCTGCCTTGCCGAGTGGACCGCGCTGGGTCAGTGGCAGCGGCCGTTCGGCACGTCGTTCCTGTACTGTCATTCCGCACCCTGCAGTTGTGTACGTCGTGTGTGTACGGTACGTCCCACTTCCCATCCCAGGATGCCTGCGACAATCCCGAAGAGCGCATGGATGGCGATCAGGATGGCAAGGACGGTGACGATGACGTCAGTGCCGGCCCCCAGGGTTTTGGCGCCGCGTTCGGCGATGAACGTCAGTGCTGCGACGAGACCTGCGCCGCCCATGATACCCATCGTGAGGACCGGCTGGAAGACCGTCCAGAGCGCCGCGAGGATGCCGGCGAGCATGTAGCTGATGCGGCTCGGTCGACCCAGCGCGCTGACTGCCAGCTCAGCCAGGGCGCTCTCGATGAGGATGCCGATGAGCGGGTTGATGACGACGCCACCCATGCTCAGCAGTTTGAGCAGGGCAGCGACGACGCCGATGAGAAAGATCGAACCGGTCTTCGGCACGAACATGCGCCCGATCAGCGCGATGGAGATCCCCAGCGCGACCATGATGCCGCCGGTGAACGGCAGGTTGAACATGTGCAATAATGCACCGAAACTCAGCTCGAGCACGCCCCACAGCGCACCGAACACCCCAATGTACACCAAGTCCCTTACCGTGAAACGCATTTCTTATCCCTCCTAACGCGGAAGCAAATGGATCCAACTATTGGCGTTGCCTGGGTGCACCATCGGCGACGATACAACCGTCTCGTAGCAACAGCACACGCCGCGCGTAACGGTGCACCAGCTTGAAATCGTGAGTGATGAGCAGCACCGTGCAACCGGTGTGATTCATCTCCGTGAGAAAATCCATCGAAGTGCTGAGATGCCGCCAATCCTGCCCGACCGTCGGCTCGTCCAGGATGACCAGGTGCGGTTTCGGCGCCAGGACCGCAGCGAGCGCGGTACGCTGCTGTTGTCCCACTGAGAGATTGAACACGGAACGGCGGCGAACGGTGGAAAGATCGGCGGCGTCCAGCAGCGTGTCGATCTCGTGCGGGTCCAGCGTGTCGAAGTTACGTGGGCCGAGTGCGACGTCCTCCTCGACGGTTTCGCAGAACAACTGGTGCAGTGGGTTCTGGAAGAGCAGGCCCACGTCGCGCCCGGGGAGCAGTTTTTTCCCACCGTTCATGCGGATGGTGCCGCTCTTGGGTTTAATGAGCCCGGCCAGCAACAGTGCCAGCGTCGTCTTGCCGGCGCCGT
Organism: uncultured Anaerolineae bacterium; assembly: GCA_964589015.1. Taxonomy (GTDB): domain Bacteria; phylum Chloroflexota; class Anaerolineae; order DAOTYC01; family DAOTYC01; genus CAZPTF01. The sequence goes on along the minus strand of CAZPTF010000053.1, from coordinate 12,653 downwards.
TGTCGCCGACCAGTGCGGCGAATTCGCCCTGCCGGATGTTCAGGTTCAGGCCCTTCAATACGGCGTGTGCGTTGTAGCCGGCGTAGACATTGCGCATTTCGACGACCGTTGGCGCCGCGGGCGGTGAGGCCGGTTCGATGTTCTTGCTCCAGTCGAGCTGCAACTCATCCGCGGGACGGCGCAGGCCCAGCTCGCGCAGCAATTCGCGGCGTCCGAGACACGCGGATGTGAGCCCATCGGCAACGATCCGCCCACCGTCCATTACGATGGTGCGGCGCGCGTTCTGCGCGACGACACCGAGCCGGTGTTCGATGACGACGATCGTGATGCCTGACTCGTTGATGCGCGACAGCGCGCGCATCACCTGGCGTGAGCCGGTTACGTCCAGGCTGGAGGTCGGCTCGTCGAGGACGAGGAGCCGCGGGCGCATCGCCAGCACGGCGGCAATCGCCAGGCGCTGTAGCTCTCCCCCGGAGAGTGTCGCGATCGCACGGTCCTCGAAGCCGGTGAGCCCGGTCGATTCCAGCGCCCACCCGATCCGTTCGGCGACCTCGATCTCGCTGAGGCCAAGGTTTCGTGGCCCGAACGCGATCTCTTCGTCCACAGTCAGGTTGAAGAACTGGGCGGAGGGATTCTGGAACACCAGGCCGACCGATCTTGCCAAATCGGCGGTGGAGTGTTCTGTCGTATCGAGCCCGGCGACGATGACGTGGCCGGTGAGCTTTGCCGCAAGCGAATGGGGAATCAGGCCGTTCAGACAGCGCGCCAGCGTGCTCTTGCCGCACCCCGAAGGACCGGTGACCAGCACGAAGTCCCCGGCATCGACCGAGAGGGTGATGTTATCCAGGGCTTGTCGAGTCCCATAATGAACGGTCAGGTTCTCGATGCGAATCATTCCACGTTTCCTTCGTGTGTACGCCAATTCGAACAAAATATGCCGGCCCTCGGGAAAGACTGAGAGCCGGCAAGCCGGAACAAGACATGGTCAGGCATGAGACCACATCTTTCTCTCTCCTTTCCAAACACGAGGAGGCAGGTCAGTTTCCCAACCTACCCACGACCCCAGCCAAGCGGATGGAGTCCCCTGGGAGAGCCCACGGTCCGGCCCGTCAGCCATGGTGTCACCACTTTAGGCTGAGGGGCTTGGAGAGTTGCGGTATGCAATTTCGGAGCCGGCAGGAGACGTGCTCTTATCAGCGTCCGGTTCATCCAATCGTGCTCTTGCATCAATTCTAACTGACTATCAATTATATCACAAAATCCGGCGTATTGTCTACACCCAGCCGGATAGTCTTTGCACGGTCGAGCGGGCTATGCCGCGTGGCCCGACCGCCCGAGCTGATAGGTGCTGACCTGCCTATCAGGACGACCCGAAGACATCAAACAGACTCACCGCCAAACGCTCCTGCGGCGGGAGCAGCCAGGGCGCTTCATCCTGCCGCCGCATTTTCACGATTGCTTCTCTGTCCTCTGCGATATCACGCAGACGGACGTGCGGTTCCAGCGTTGCTGATTTCTTGAAGCATGCGTCGCGACAGAGTCCACAGTTCGTGCATTGCGAGACGCGGAAGCGGACCCCGACTTCACCGTCCTCTTCCCATTTGCTCAGCGCGCCGGTCGGACAGAAGTAGGCACACATCTGGCAGCCAGCACAGTCCTGCGTGATGTGATATTCCGCCCAGGTGCCGGTGCCGTCTAACAGCATGTCGCCCACGGGTTCGTTGGCCAACGCCCGGGCGAGTGCACGTAACAGCAGGCGGCGTTTCACGGGTGGTACTGCGGCGGTGGGATCACCTGGCGCGGGCAGTGCGTCCGGTTCATCGCTACGCAGCACGGTATCTACAGCGACTGCGCTGACTCGTTTGGTCTCGCGCGCAAGCAGTGCGAAGAATCCCCGCCGTGACACCGCCTCCGGTGAGACGGCCGCCCGGCCTCGAACGGAAAACTCGGCCGGCAGCGAAGCGGTCCAGCGGAGCTGTGCTGGAATCCCGACCAGATCGAGCAGGCGGCGAGCCTTCTCTATGGCGGCCAGCGCCACTTCATGTCCGCGCGCGCGCGGACATGTCTCGCAGGCTGCACTGACCATGAGAATGTCACGAATGCCGAGCGACGCGGCGCTGAACAGGATCGACTCATCGATGCGGCCCAGACACACAGTCTGGATGAAGGGTGTTTGGTCTTCGCCGCTCGTTTCGAGATGCTGCTGGCAGGTGAATGCGACCCACTTGCGGTCGCGCGCGATGCCCTGGAGCCGTTCGATGAGCTGCACATTGGACGGCGCAGAGGCTTCGAGCGCACCGGTGGGGCACACGGTAGTGCACACCCCGCAGCCTGCGCACTTTTCGGGATCGATGCGCAGCCCTTCTTCGCCGATGATGGTTCCCGACGTGCACACATTGGCGCAAGCCGTACACTCCGCCTTGCGGTGGCGCACCCGTACACAGCGTTCGGGGTGAACCTGAATGGCCTTACTCTGCAATTGTGCCAGGATTTCCGCGACCTGGTTGATTCCTAAAGCAAACACGCGTCATACCCTATTCTCAGCTTTGGCCGGAGCGCACGCGGGGAGGCACACTGGCCCCCGGCGGTACATTCCGTTACGCTGCGATAACCAAAGCAAGTTCTTCGATGGCGTCCTGTTCCATGTTCAGGTGTTCCTGGGTGAGCATGATGATGCCCTTGTAGAAATCGGACTCAGCCAGACCCAGGATATCGTCGCACAAACGTGGCACCCACACCTCGAGATGGTCGGTCAGAAAGCGCCGCTGCTGTTCGACGTAGTAGGCAGCCTGCCGGCTGTCTTCGCGCTCGACTGCGTCCGCTGCCTTCTGGCAGAGGTGGCTCATGAACGCCAGCTCAATTGCCACGTGATCTTCCGGCTCGGTGAACTCGGCGGCGGGGTCGAGCCCTTCCTTGTGATACTCGTGCACGACCTGATCGCGCGCGTCCTGCATCATCAGCCTGCGCTCGCTGGTGTAGACCGACTCACAGGGGACCAGGTTGCGCCGTTTCACGCCGAGGAAAAGGCGGGCGTACTCCACCGCCAGCTCCGCTTTGACGCGTGTGAAGTCGTCGTTCTGGATGCCGCGCGCGAAGGACGCGAGCAGGGCGTATCCCTGATTCTCGGGAGCTATCTCGTAGTCTGCGCAGACCAGCTCGGCGACCAGGTTCTGCAGCAGATCGATCGAGATCTCTTCCCGGTACATCTGCGAGAGAAACGCGTAGGTCGACTGGCGGTCGTGCAGCACGTCCATGATTTCTTGATTTGATGTCATTTCGTTCCTCTACCTGATGGTCTCTCAAGCCGGTTGGGGCGGGAGAGACGGTTGAATGGCTGGGAGTGCGTATCCGTGGGTCGGCTCGTGGCGCCGGCCGGACATGCACCCCAGTGCTCCCGTAAACCTTATGGGAAGAAGCGGATGCCCGCCAATATGTGCTCCCATGCAGGACTGGCTATCAGCTGCGGGGTCCCGGCTGACAGGACGACGAAGCGTAACGTCCAGCCGCCCACCAGACAGCACACAAGACCTACCAGCGAAACCGTCACGGCGAGGCGTTTCAGCAGCCCGCTCAGTTGCGACAGGCAAACCAGGAACGGGACCGTCAGTCCGCAGCCGACGACGAGCACCCAGAACGGGATGGCCAACGGCCCGCTCGCGACAAGCTGTGCCGCCCGGGCGGCATCGGGACTGCCGTTGAAGGCGGCATTGAGGAACTTCCACAACGCGACGCTCTCGATGACGATTAAGAACAGGATGGACACTTCCAGTGCGATCCTGAGAACCTTCACGCCTTCGCCTTTCTCGCGAACGCTGGCGTAGCCGGTGGCGAGCCCCACGCCGGTGTCCAGCGCGGAGGCCACGAACAGGGCGGGTAGCAGCCACGTATGCCACAGCGGGCGGAATTGCAGCACGCCGAGCAGGATACCCGTGTAGGCAGCTACGCCCAAACTGAGCACGATCCCGACAATCGCCAGGATGGTACGAAAGACGGCACGTTTCTCATGTAGCGGCTTCCAGATGCGGCCGAAAATTTGCAGCGAGAAGTCGGACCAGAACAGGGCGGCCAGCCCGTTTACCAGGATGGCACAGAACAGCAGCCACGCTCCGCGTGTCATCCAGGACTCGAAATTCACAAAGCTCTTGAACATGATCATCGCGCGAAACGGTTTTGCTACATCGACCAGCAGCAAGAGAGTTCCCAAAGCGATGGATACAGCGCTCGCCCAGGAGCCGAAGCGGATGGTGTTCTTGAAACGATCGCCAGTGATCAGATAAACGACGGATACGGCAACGAAGACGCCGGCGCCCAACCCACCCAGGAAGAGGTAGGTGGCAATCAACCAGCCCCATGACGTCTGCAACTCGATCATCAACTCAGACTCCTCTTGAATGACAACTGAAAGGTCCTGCCGCGAAAGATGGGTGGGCTGCGTCCGGAGTAGCGGTCCAGTCAGCATTTGCCGACTATTCCGGTGAAAAATCTGTCAGGAAAGTAGGCTACAAAGCGGCCTACTCCGGACGCAAGCCCCACCGGTACGCGTGGTGCGTACCAGGGAAAACAGCCACGAAGTGGCTGTGATTCCTTATTTTGACAGGACCAGGGCCGGGTCTTGTGCCGCGGCGAGTTTGCTGGCGGTCTTTTCGGCTGCCAGCTTGGCGAGCTCATCCATCGTGCCGAATTGCAGGGCGTCGGCTGGGCAGGTCGCCACGCACGCCGGGAGCTGGCCGGCTTCTACACGGTCCAGACACATATTGCACTTCTCCATTGTCCCATCGCTGCCATACTGCGGGATGCCGTAAGGACAGGCGAAGAAGCAGTAGTGACAGCCGATGCACTTGCTGTCGTCCACAACGACCACACCGTCTTCGGCACGCTTGTGGATGGCGCCGGTCGGGCACACTGCCTCGCAGGCGGGTTCACCGCAGTGCATGCAGGAAAGGGAATAACCCTTGTTCGAGACGTTGGGATAGGAGCCGTTCCAGATCGTGACCACCCTGCGGTAGGCGACCCCCGGTTCCACATTGTTGTAGCTCTTGCAGGCTACTTCGCAGGCATGGCATTGCACGCACTTTTCTGCGTCGAAGTAGATACCATACTGTTTTGCCATAATTCGTGTCTCCTTAATCATTCCAGGTGGTGTGCGCCACCACTGCTGAGTATCAGGGCTTACTAGCGACAGCTGTCGAGCAGACCTATGCTTTCGAGATCTGCACCAGGGTCTGGCTGGACATTGCAGTCACAATTGGGTCGTAGGCTTTCTCAGGGTCGACGCTGTACATCACGTTGGTATTTGCGCCTCCGTCCAGCAGTGGGAACCCTGACATGCCCAACTCCTCACAGCCCTGCCACCAGCCGTGGAGTGCGAACACGGTGTCGGGTCTGATGCCTGGATAGATTTCCGCGACCATACGCAGGCTCCCGTGAGGGGATTCGACCGTGACCCAGTCGCCGTCCTTGATGCCGCGTGCCTTCGCCACATCGGGGTGCATCTGAATCGTCGGATACGGCAACAGCTCGCGCAGGTACGGAACGTTACGTAGCCACGACGCGTTGTACGCCTTCGACGTGTGGTAGTCCGACATGAACAGCGGGTACTTCTCGGTCAGCTCGGGCGTGCCGGTGAGGCTTTCGGGTGGCTCGCGCCATTCCGGCAGCGGGTTGAAGCCCAATCCCTCGAAGGTCGTGTTGTAGAGCGCGACCTTGCCCTGCGGCAGGTACGGCGCGGCGTCGAGTCGCGTGCTCTTCGTGTTGAAGACCTGCTCGTAGCGCTCGTACTGCGGCGGGTTGCCCGGGAAGGAGACACCGGTCGGGTGGCTGCGGAGCTCTTCCAGGGTCATCTCGAGCGGTTCCAACAGCCAGTCCATGCAGGCGTTGATGTCGCCGTTCCAGAAGTCCTCGCCGTAGCCCATCTTCACACCGAGATCCAACCAGAACTCGTAGTCGGACTTGTAGTCGCCGAGCGGCTCGATGACCCGGTTGCGGGCCATGATCCAGTTGCCGGACGTCTCGTACGGGTGGTCGGTCTCATACATGGTGGCGACCGGAACGACGACGTCCGCGTAGTCCATATCAGCGGTGCGCATGACGTCGAGTACGACGTAGAATTCGAGCTTTTTCAGCGCCTCGATGACGTTCTTGGAGCCGCGGGTACTCACGGATGGCTGCGAGCCGGGGGCGATGACCGCACGAATCGGATATGGCTTCTCGGTGAGGATGCTGTCGAAGATGCGATAGTACGCAGTAGAGGTCCCTTCGATCCAGGGTTCGAGGGCCAGCGGGAACTCGGGACCGACGAGCTTGTTTACGAACTCCTGGGTGTAGCGCTCGCGAAGGACGACCGGCTTCGGTGAGGGCATGCCGCTCTTCTGGCCCCACACGTTGCAGCCCGGCTTGTCGAGGTGGCCGGTGATGGCGATCATGGCGGCCACGGCGCGAATGGCATCGTTGCACGACGGCGCGTGCTCGAAGCCGTTGCCGTGATCGATGGTGGCTTTGGGCGTCGTGGCGTAGAGGCGCGCGACTTCGCGGATCTGGTCCGCTGGAACGCCGCTGATCTGCTCGGCCCATTCGGGAGTGTACTGCTGGACGTGCTCCTGGAGCTCGTCGAATCCGTAGCACCACTGGGCAACGAAGGCTGGGTCGTACAGCGATTCGTTGATGATAACGTTCAACATGCCGAGGGCCAGGGCCGCGTCGGTGCCGGGGCGAACCGGGACCCAGATGTCGGACATGGCCACGTCGGGCTCGACAGTGGGCTTGATCGAGACGATCTTGGCGCCGCGTGTCTTGGCGTCAACGAGGGACTTCACGCTGCCCTTGGAGGCGCCAGAATAGACCGGCTGCTTGCCCCAGATCAGAATCAGGTCGGCGTTCTTGTAGTCCGGGTTGGGCTGGCCACCGAGCGTATAGGTGAAGGCGAACATCTTCTGCATAGCGCAGATGCCGCTGTGGCCGTAGTTGGGGCTGCCGTGAACGGTGAGAAAACGGACCAGGTAATCCGAGTAGGTGCGGCGGGCAGGGGAGAGCATAGCGAGGCTCTCCGGGCCGTACTTCTCCTTCTGCTCCTTCAGCTTGGCCGCGATCAGCTCGAGCGCTTCGTCCCAGGTGATGCGCTCGAACTTGCCCTCGCCCTTCTCGCCGACCCGCTTCATCGGATAGCGCAGGCGTTCCGGGGCGTATACCCACTGCGCTGCGGCGTGCGCCTTCGGGCAGTTTTTACCGTTGTTGGTGGGGCATTCTTTCATACCTTCGACGCCGATGAATCTGCCGTTTTTGACTTTGGCATAGACACCACACCCCGAGCTGGGACCGCACATGGCGCAGAATGTTGGAATCATCTGGACCTCTGCGCCTTCGTCCGCGGCCATCGCTTGGGGTACCGCCCCGCTCTGTTTGAGCAGGCCGGTCTGACTGCCCACTACGGCTGCGGTTGCACCTAACGCACCTGTTGCCTTGAGAAAAGTGCGCCGGCTCAGTTTCCAGTTAGCCAGTTTCTTCTCGTCTGCCATACAATTCCTCCGTTTCTTTTGGGGGGCGACCCCCGTGGGCGCCCGCGTACCTTGGTTCTTCGAGTCTCTTGCGATCGGTGTGGCGTGGCCCGGACATGCCTACACATCGCGGCTGACTGCTGTCGAGTCTCATCATGTACTTTATATCACAACTGGCACGGTCTGCCTACACCTGTTCGCATGATCTTTGTGGCGCGTGTCGAATGATCTTGTGGAGAGATTGGGATAACCCGGTTGGTGCGTACGCATAACCCAACTGGGTGATGTGTCCGGCGGGCAAGGCACGAGGCCAGGGTGGAGAGGCTGATTTGAGTCCACGACGCGCCTCGGGGGGCCGTTCGTACGCAGAAAGCGCGGCCGGCTCATCTGCCAGGGCAATCGCAAAGTCATCGGTCGTGCACGACGCACGCTGGTTGTTGCAGTGCTAGTATTCTTCTTTGCGAAAGAAGAGCGCAAGAGACGTCGCGCCAGACCTGCCTTGATGCTTTTGGGAACTCACACCGTGGAGTGCGTTTTTATTCTCCTGGCCCTCTCCCCCGGCCCCTCTCCCAAGCCTGGGAGAGGGGGGCGGCGTTCGGCTGGAGGTTCGGAGCAACAACCCTCCCCCAAATTTGGGGGAGGGTAGGGGTGGGGGCGTTGGGTCGGACAAACGCCCTCTCGGCAGGCGCACGCCACGCGCGCTGGTTGTTGCAGTGCCAGTATGGCCCTCTTCTCGCCGGGGTCGAAAACGCGATTGCCCTGCTCATCCGCAGAAGGACTTGACCCCTGGACAGACCTATGTTAAGCTTGATCGCTGCGACTGGCTGGGAGCGGAGATGAGTTGCGCCGGGCCGGCGTAGTGCAAGCCGAGATGAATGTGCAAGGGAGCTGAGTTCGACATACTATGAACAATCCGACGCAGCAGGTGTTGGCGATCGTGAACGAGGTGACGCAGGCTGCCAATGAGGCCGGAGACTTGTTTCAGGTGCTCAATTTCGCCATGCGCTGTGTGGTGACGAGACTGGGCCTGGCAGCAGGCTTGCTATTTTTGTCGCCGGATGGCAGCGATTGGCTCACGCTGGTGGCCTACCACGGCATCAGCGACGAACAGGCTGCGGCTTGTGAGCGCAACCGGCAGATTTCGGGTCCGCAGGACTGGACGCAGCGGGCGGCGACCGAGCGACAGAGCATTCTGGTGCGCGATATGTCCGTGACGTTCATGGGTCAGGGGGTGTTCGCGGAACGGAAAGACCGCTCGGGGCTGGTGCTGCCACTGCTGTCGAAAAAGGGGATTCTGGGTGTGGTCTCGCTGATCGGGCAGCCGGCGCACCCGATGACCAGCGAAGAGGTCGCGGTCTATGAAGCGGTCGGGCGGCAAATTGCGTTAATTACCGATAATGCGCTGTTGTTGGCAGAAGCGCGCCGTAACGAGGAGATCGCGCAGACGCTGTATCAGGTAGGTCGCGAGGTTTCCACTCTCGACTTGAACACCATACTGGAGGCGGTAGCGCGGGGAGCCAGACAACTGCTCCAGGCCGATGCCAGCTTCGTGGGTTTGTGGGACACGGAAAACGAGCGGTTGGACCTGACCTACACGAACGGCGATGCAATTCGCCACGTGCGGGGGATCAAGCCACCGCAGAACGGGCCACTCGCACTGAAATCGCTGCTGTCGGGCGAGCCGGTGCTTATCGAAGGGCGGGAGAAAGGAACGTGCACGGGGAACGATGCGAGCTGCGCGCTGGCGTCGCCGGAGCGTGCTTCGTTACTGGCGATCCCGCTGCACCGCGGGCACCGCGTGCACGGGCTGGTGTACGTGTGCAAGTGCCAGGCACACCGTTTCTCCGATGGTGACATCGAGATGCTGCGATTGCTCAGCCGGCACGTGGTCACAGCGATCGAGAACGCATTGCTGTACCAGCAGGTCCGTTCGCTGGCCGTGCTGGAGGAAAGCGAACGGCTCTCACGGGAGATGCACGACAATCTCGCGCCTACGCTCGCACATATCAAGCTGAGCACATCCGTGATCGAACAGCGTCTCCAGCAGGGAAACGTCGCGCAGGCGATCGAAATTTTGTGCCAGCTTCGCGAGATTGCGGATCGGACTTACCTGGACGTGCGTGAGGCGATCTTCAACCTGCGGACAGAAGTGACACACGGATTGAGACTATCGGATACGCTGCGTGGCTACCTGGAGGATTATCAGGCCTATCTGGGGCTCCGCACCGAGCTGGACATCGCGGACGAATCGCTCGCAGTCCTGCCGTCAGATACCGCGATTCAGGTGCTGCGCATCATCCAGGAGGCGCTGACCAACGTGCGCAAGCATGCTGGCGCGAGCCAGGTCGCAGTGCGGTTTGTGCGCGAGGGCGATCACGTGTTGATCTCCGTGGAAGACAATGGGTGTGGTTTCGACGCCACGTGGACGGACCGGCACGCGAAGCAACACTTCGGACACGAGATCATGCGGGAGCGTGCCGAGAGCATCGGAGGCGCGCTCGAGATCATATCGGGCATCGGGGTGGGCACACGGGTGTTGTTGCGTGTCCCGCTGCCACAAGAAGGTGAATGAGACATGGAACCGTTGAGGATTCTGTTGGTCGATGACCACGCCCTGTTTCGCGAGGGGCTGGCGATGTTGTTGGCGGGGAGAAGCGACATTCAGGTTGTGGGACAGGCGGAGGATGGGCAGCAGGGGATCGAGATGACACGGGCGCTGTCACCGGACGTGATTTTGATGGATATCGAGATGCCGCACTGTAACGGACTGCAAGCAACGGAGGCGATCAAGCGTGAGCGGCCGGACGTGCACATCATCATGCTGACCGTTTCCGACACCGAAGAGCATTTGTTCAGTGCGATCAAACGGGGCGCGGAAGGCTATCTGCTGAAGAACATGGACCCGCCACAGTTGTTCGCGATGCTCGAGGGTATCCGCCGTGGCGAATCGCCGATATCCGGTGTGTTGGCGGCCAAACTGCTGCGCGAGTTCCGCAATCCGGAAACCACGGCGACGCCTGAGTCGGGATTGCAGGAGGAGTTGACGCCGCGCGAGACCGAGGTCCTGGAGCTGCTGGTCACGGGAGCTAACAACCGTGAGATCGCTGAGAAGCTCGACATCACTGAGAACACGGTGAAGATCCATCTGCGCAATATTCTGGAGAAGTTGCACCTGCGCAACCGTATCCAGGCCGCGGTTTACGCAGTGCGGACCGGTCTGGTGGAGCCGCACGTTGGTGAGGGAGGCGGCTGAGCGGAGAG
>CAZPTF010000053.1:0-1802 GCA_964589015.1 uncultured Anaerolineae bacterium | reverse complement strand
TCGACGGAGCTGCCGAGCATCGCTTCGAGCAGAGGTGTGAAACCGTAGCCGCCCATGATGAGCAAATCGCTGTGGTGTTCTTCCGCCGTGTGCAGGATAACCTCGGCGACGTTTCCGGTCTGTGAAACAAAGGTGGCCTGGACGCCGTGGTCCTGCAGATAACGCTCAGCGCGCGTGCAGGTGGTCGACGTGGTGCGGCCATGCTCTGGCACGGTGACGACGACAAGCGGGGTGGCCCAGTGGCCTGCCAGGTAGGTCGCAACAAACAGGGCTTCTTCGGCTTTAGGGCTGCCGTCGTAGGCGAGCAGGGCGCGTGACATGGAGGAACAGGTGCCCGGCACGGCGAGCACGGGCCGGGGGCAACGCCGGACCATGGTCCGGAACCCGGAGCCGAGGCGAGCGAGCCAGCGAGGCGGTGGTGGGTAAGCCAGGTTGGTGACGACGAGATCGGCCCAGCGGGCCTGTTCACAGATGCGGTAGGAGATGCGACCGGTCTCGACGGTGAGGCTGCCGGGGATGCCGGCGGCGGCACAGCGGCGGTCGAATTCGTCCTTGATGGCCTGGGTTGCAGGACTATCCTGTGCAGCCACGGAATGAACGACGTGCAGGCCGTGCAGGCTACCGCCTTCACGGCGGGCGATTTCCAGTGCCTGGTCCAGTGCGGACCAGCCGGCACGCTCGCTGCCGATAGGCACGAGGATGTCGAGGAACAGGCGCTCGGCGCGATGGGCGGGCAAGTGCTCGCGGCGCCACGTGCCGGGCGATGGGCCGTCGGCGAGCTCGTCGGGCGTCGCGAGGGACATCACGCGATCGGTGATGCGCGCGATCACGCGGCGCAACGTGCGTCCGGAGCGGGCGGCCAAGTCGGTGGCGGCGTCGGCTGGCTCGATCTGCCAGCCAAGCTCGTGCTCCAGTGCGGCGCGATGCTCCGAGATCCACAGGTAGAGGTCGGTCTCTGTGCGGTCCGGGAAGTCGCGCAGGATGCCGCGTTCGCGGATCGCGCGCACGACCGGAATGTAGACCTCGTCGTACCAGTGCGTGACGGCTTTGGCATAAGGTATGTCGCGCTTCTGGTCGAGCCCCATGAAGTAGCGATGGACGGCGATGTGCTCTTTCAGCATCCGGTATTGTCCAGGGACAGTCACGGTAAGGTCTGCTCCTGGGCGTAATTCATCGATGCCGCTTTCGGCGAGGAACGCGGCATATTCGGCTTTGAGGATCAGATCGTCAGGGCGGACGTCGCGGGAGAGTGGGACTTTGGTGTGGACATCGGTTACGTACGCCTCGATGTATTCCGTGCCCAGTTGGCGTGCAACCGAGACGCGGTGATGACCGTCCTTGACAAAATAGGCCTGGCCGATCCTGTAGACCTCAATAGGTGGAACGCCGGCAAGGTCGGTCATTTGCAGCTTTACCCTGGCCCAACGCTGCTCGTTGATATCGCGGCGTGGCAGGAAGCTACGATTGAAGTCGGAATAACGGCCTACCGTACCGACAATGGCATCCAGAGGGACCTCTTCCAGATGCTGGTTCGCGCTTTCCATGCCGCGCAATTTGCGGCGCGCGTCTTCATAGGACAGGAGTTCATCCGAGCGACCGGTCAGGCGAGACATGATGTGTTGCAGCGATGCCCGCCGGCGGGCACGTCGGAAGTCCTCCACGGCCGTATATAAGCTTTGTTGGCTCATGCTCCCGACTCCTGTCTCTTTCCCGATCCTGTTATGTCTTTCATCCCCTCTATCATAGCATGGACTGTGTTTTGTGCAACTCGGTGGAAAAGCGAGAGATTGACGTAAATTGAG
>CAZPTF010000052.1:0-16728 GCA_964589015.1 uncultured Anaerolineae bacterium | reverse complement strand
TCGTGGCTGCGAATGAAAAGACTTCTCGATCCATCCAATTGCATATCAAGCGCTTGAGGAAGCGAAAGAACCTGGATGCCCGGACGGAACTGAAAGGCGCCGAAGCCACGCAAACAGAGCGGATCCGATTCCTGGAGACCCTGGCAAATGAAGATGCTGAGATCGTAGCGGTTGTCGTTGACAAACGGCCGGTGCGTCGCAAACCGAAGGATCCTGAGGATTGGTACCGAGACGCCACAGCGCTGGCTGTCCGGCATTGTGTGGAACGCTGGCCCGATATCCGAAAAGTGACGGTCGATAAGCGTTACACGAACGAGAATCTGAGAACTCGTTTGGAAAAGACCATCAGAGCCGAACTGCAGGGACTCCCCGGAGCGGGCGAGATAGATGTAGTTCAGCCGGATTCAAGAACAGATCTATGTCTGCAGGCCACGGATTACGTAGCCTGGGCCATTCGGCGGAAATATGAAAGAGAAGATGAACGGTACTACGACCTGATCAAGCGCCGGATTGTCGTCGAACATGTAATCGAAGCAGAATAAAAGCACGTCCCTCCCCGGGTTCCGATTTCACTCTGTCCCCCTGCGTCTCAGCAGGAGCTAGGTCACGGTCGACCGCGGCCAGAATCACCGGGACTTACAGTAACGTGCTAAGTAAACTATACAATACTTCTGGTGGTTTGTCAATAGGAATTCGGAAAAGCGGGTATGCCCAAGATTTCAGGTGACAAAATGCAACGCCTTTGACACGACAAATTCACTGGAGAGCACGCCCGCTGTACCAGACTGTGCCAATCTACTATGATGTAGACCGGCGTGTGGTCCGCTCAGGCGCATCAGCTTCGGCACGATGACGGTGGCGTCGGAGATTGGCCCAGTCAGACCTCACGCCCACGACTGGGCCAATCTCCGCATAGATCGCGTGGCCGCACGAGCAAACCGTGAGCATCTGCCATCCTCGAATGGCACGCGAATACTCGAATGACGCACTGCAGCGGTTCGCTACACATGGGCCAGGCGCAATCGAGTGGATTCTGCTGGACTCGCCTGGAGACACCCTGGCGAGTTGGCGTGCACATCCGCTCGGACAGGCCTATTCGAGTATTCGTGTCGGATTCGTGGACGGCATAACTGCCAGCATGCCTGAGTGAACACCACTGGATGGAACACACCCGGACACCATCTCCAGCTCGACCGCAACACGCGGAAGCCGCCCGGTGCTTCCGAGACGGCCTCTCTTCTGCCCTGTCCTCTACACCAAGAACTGCGTTCCGATAGACAAATTGCGCCGTTAGTGATAAACTAGTAACTGAACGCCGGATCTGCTGGCCACAGCACCACAATTCGCCACAGGAGCGTCCAGCAGATCTGCAGGGGACTACTTTTTGCAGCGCTGGAGGCAAAGTGAGGATCGTTGAAATCGCCACAGACCCGGGTAATATGTGATTCACAGAAGGGACCGACAGATGAGCACGGATAAGGGAATTCGTGTGGTAATCGCGGAAGACGATGTGCTGGTTGGCGAAATGGTGCGCGGCATTCTGGAGGCCGGGGGATACGTCGTCGTCGGGATCGCAGCCAACGGCCGGCGGGCCATCGAGATGACCCAGGAGCTGAAGCCGGATCTGTTGCTCACCGACATTCAGATGCCCGATATGGACGGCATCGAAGCCGCCCGAAACATTCAGGCCCATTGCCCCACTCCCGTCGTCGTTCTCACCGCATACGAAACCCCGGAGCTCGTCGAGCGCGCCAGCCAGGTAGGCGTGGGTGCCTATTTGCTCAAACCGCCCGACATTCGCGAGGTCGAGCGCGCGATCACCATCGCCATGGCCAGGTTTGCCGACATGATGGAATTGCGCAAACTCAACGCCGACCTGGATGCTTACGCCCACACCGTGGCCCACGATCTCAAGAATCCGTTGAGCGGACTCGTGAGTGCGGCAGATTATCTGGTCCAGGAAGGCGACAACGTCCCGCGCGAGGACATGTCACAGTATCTGCAAATCATTGCACGCAGTGCTCACAAGATGAACGATATCATCGACGACCTGCTGCTCATGGCCGAAGCACGCGGTATGGAAGTGCGTCTGGAGCCATTGGACATGGGCTACATCGTCGCCGAAGCGCGCAAGTCTCTCGCCTGGATGATCGAGGAATATCACGCGCAACTGGACATCCCGGCGGAATGGCCCACTTCGATGGGCCACGCTTCCTGGGTCGAAGGTGTGTGGGTAAACTATCTCAGCAATGCGATCAAGTATGGCGGGCGGCCTCCTTCTCTGGAACTGGGCGGCAGCGTCCAGCCGGATGGGATGACGCGCTTCTGGGTAGCGGACAACGGCCCGGGGATTCCGATCGAACAGCAGACTGCGATATTCGATCCATTCAAACAATTGGATTCCAAACGGGTGGGCGGACACGGTTTGGGACTTTCGATTGTGCAACGCATCATCGAGAAACTTGGGGGAAAGGTCGGCGTAGAAAGCGAGGCGGGAAAGGGAAGCACCTTCTATTTCACTCTGCCATCCTCCTGGAAATACATAAAAATGAACGTACAATTTTGAAAGGACCTTGCCGTAATGAAGCCCATAGAGAAGGAAATTCTGGAAAACAAAGCGCTGCTGGGACCAATTCCCGCCAAAGATCGCGTGTTATTGCTCCCGCACTGTTTGCGCCGGAGCGCTCACTGTCAGGCCACCTACCAGCGGGAGCTAGGCATGCAATGTAAGAAGTGCGATCCGGAATGTCCGATCAAGCGCATCCTTGAGGTTGCCGAGACCCGTGGGCTGAACGGGATCTGCGTCGCCCCCGGCGGATCGATCGCCGTGGAATTCCTGAAGAAACACAAACCGCTGGGCATCCTCGCTGTAGCCTGTCCCAAAGAGCTCATCATGGGCGTCGAGGCCGTCAACACGATGAGTGACAATGGCTGGGAACCTGCAATCGTCACCATCGGCCTGCTCAAAGATGGTTGCATAGACACCGAGGTCGACGTCGAGCTGGTCATCGAATTTCTCGAGCTGTGACCTGCCGGCGCGAGCGACGCACATGGCATGCAATAGCTCACGGCTGCACGCCCGTCCGGAGCAGTAAAATCTGGCCTGATCTGGGTTGTAGCCGTGAGCCTATTCTCAGGAGTGGTGTGACTGATTAGAGTGCGATGGGACCACCCAGCACGGCAGCCAATAGCCGCACTGCGTTTTCGACATCGGTCCGTTCCACCACTTCCGAGTTGGTATGGACGTAGCGGCAGGGTATGGAGACGACACCGGTCGGAATCCCACTCCGCGTGACCTGCATGGCCATCGCATCGGTGGTTCCTCCTCCCAGCACTTCCAGTTGATATGGGATGCCTTCTCGCTCCGCCGTCCGGATCAACAGGTCCTTCACACCGGCGTGCGCCAGCATGCCGGAGTCTTTGACCTTGATCGCCGGGCCTTCCCCCAAGGAGACAGCCATCACGCGGGCCTCCGGCGTGTCACCCGTGGTGGTGACATCCACAGCCAGCGCCAATTCGGGAGCTATGCCGAACGCTGAGGTCTGGGCACCGCGCAATCCGATTTCCTCCTGCACGGTGAACACAGCATACACGTCGTGCGGGGAATCGTTGAGGTGGCGCAGCACTTCGAGCAGCACAACACAGCCGGCGCGATCGTCCATCGCCTTGGCGATCAGACGCGACCCCACTTCTGCCAACGGTCTGGTGAAAACGGCCGTATCCCCAACACGAACAGGGCAATCCTCCTTTGACGTTGCCCCGACATCGAGGTAGAACTTGTCAATGCCGGGGGCTTCTTTGCGCGATTCCAGTTTCTCAACACCGATGACCCCGCTGAGGCCATTGGCGAACGCTACACGGCCGCCCAACAGAGTCAGCGGATCGATCCCCCCGACCGGCAGGAATCGTAGAAAGCCTTTTTTGTCCACGTGAGTCACGATGATACCGATCTCATCCATGTGCGCAGCCAGCATGACTTTCTTACCGCTTCCAGTCCCCCGCTTGAACGCAATCAGGTTGCCCAGCGCATCGACGCTGTAGCTGTCGACCAGACCATCCAGTTCAGCGCTGATGACCGCTCTGATCTGCTCCTCTGAACCCGAGGGGCCATACGTTTCGGTCAATTTTCGCAGCAGTTCTTTCAATCCCATCCTCCCTCGCACGACGTATCTGCGCCGTCTCCTCTCCAGAGGTTATCGACGCAAATCCTCAGGCCCGAGCCGCAGAAGCGTCGCCCGGATGAGGCGCAGTGTTTCATCATAATCAGCCAGGCTCATCAAATTCGCCATCGAATGCAGGTTCCTGCACGGCGTGCTCACGACCGCACTCGGCACACCGTCTTGGACCAGATGAATTGCACCCGCATCGGTCCCACCTGTCTCCGGGCTCTTGAACTGATACGCGATGCCCTCCTGCTCTGCAGTATCGACCAGCAGCCGGACCAATCTCTGATCGGCAACCACGGTTCGATCCCTGATGGTGATGGCCGGTCCATCACCGACACGGGTCACATTCGTGGTGTCGACCTTCTTCGGTAAGTCGTCGCAAATGGTCGTCTCCAGTACGAAGGCCACGTCGGGCTTGATGGCGAATGCGGCGACGCGCGCTCCCCGCAGGCCGACCTCCTCTTGCACGGTGAAAAC
The DNA here is from genome assembly GCA_964589015.1 of uncultured Anaerolineae bacterium. GTDB lineage: Bacteria > Chloroflexota > Anaerolineae > DAOTYC01 > DAOTYC01 > CAZPTF01. The sequence continues at coordinate 12,085 of CAZPTF010000052.1, read as the reverse complement.
GGCATACAGGTCGAAGGCATAGTCCGTCTTCAGCAGTTCGACGAGCAACGCGCAACCGGCACGGTCGTCCAGAGCTTTTCCCATCACCGCACGCAGCCCGCTCGGATTCGTATCCAACGCACAGAAGCGCATCTTGAACGCAACGACATCGCCGACGCTGACTCGTCCCTCCAGGTCATCCTTGCTGCCAGCGCCCACATCGATTGCGAGGTTCTCGAACTTGACCAGCGCACTGGGTTCATCACGGTCTTGCAAATGAATGGGCTTGGAACCGATCACGCCAGGCATGCGCTCTCTCCCGACCACCACCTGCTTGTCCAGCACGACGCGCGCGTCGATGCCACCCACCGGGGCAAAACGCAGCATCCCCCCATTGTCGATGCCGGTAACCATAAACCCGACTTCGTCCATGTGGGCCGCCACCATTACCCGCAGCGGCTCGCCACGCGGTGCGCTCTGCCGCGCCTTCCTGCAGGCGATCAGATTCCCAATGGTATCGACACTGATCTCATCCGCCAGGTCCTTGACCGCATGGTATAGCAGATCGCGAACCTCTTGTTCTTGCCCCGAGACCCCGAAGGCCTCGGACAGCTCGCCTAATAGCACAACACCCTCCCCTGAAGTCGATCTATCCCATGTGCCGGTACGGGACCGGTACCGCTCACGACGCCGCGCCGCCCTGCACACTGGGGAGCTTCCACGAAATCGCATCCAATGCATCGCCGTCCAACTGCGCGATGAACGCGGCCATCAGCCGGCCGGTCCGTGAGACGTCTTTCAGATTGACCGTCTCCACCACGGTGTGCATGTAGCGCACTGGGATGGACAACAAACCGGTCGGGATCCCTTCTCTGGCGACTTGAATGGCCCACGCATCCGTACCTGACCGGCCGGGAATGGCTTCCGTCACATACGCAATTTCGTAGTCCTTGGCTGCTTTCACCAACCGCTCGAACATCTTGGGATGGACGTTCGGACCGATAGCAACAGCCGGCCCCTTCCCAATTGGCAGCGTCTCTGCCTCGGGAACTCCGGGTTGGTGCCCAAACCCGACGTCCACGGCAATGCCCAGATCAGGGGCGAGGCCAAATGCACTCGTAATCGCGCCTTTCAAGCCCACCTCTTCTTGCACGGTGGCGACCGCATAGACGTCCCACAGGTGTCTTACTCGCGTCAACTCGTCGAGACAGACCAGCAACGAGGCGACGCCAGCACGGTCGTCCATCGCCTTGCCGGAAGCCATGTCCCCACGCAAGCGCAGGAAATCCTGTTTGAGGGAAATCAGATCACCCACTCTGACTAACCCCTCCAGATCAGTCTGCCTCAATCCCACATCGATATACAATTGATCGATAGGGATGACCTTGTTGCGATCTGCCGCCGATAGCACGTGGGGCGGACGGCTGGAGATGACGCCTGGCAATGCACACCGACCATGTACGACCACGAGCTGCCCCAACAACGCGCGCGGATCGAAGCCTCCCACCGTGTCGAACTGGATGAAGCCCTCTTTGGTCTGGGTCACCATCAGTCCGATCTCATCCAGATGCGCGGCCAGCATAATGCTGTGTCGCGGCGTGTCACCGACGCCCCGTTGCAGTGCGATCACATTACCCATACTGTCGTGACGGACTTCATCGGCAGACTCGGAGAAAGCCGCGGTCACGATGGAACGTATTTCGACTTCATAACCCGATACACCGCTCGCCTCCGAAAGTTTGCGCAAGAGCTGTTCTACGTCTACCGGCATCTTCTCTCCCTTGTCAATCGTCACTCTCCATTACGGCTCGTGCTCACGGATTATATCTGCCCTCGCCATGAAAGTCAACACCTTCCCGGCTGTCCAGCTCAGGTGCGTCCACGCTTAAAGGCGACAATTGCAGCGTCCTTGACGCAACGCATTCGCTGGCGGGTACGCCCGCTGTACCAGCGTGGCACAGCCTTGACCAACAAGAGACGACGTCCGAGTGAGCCTGACAGGCCACATTGCAACCGTGCTCCGCCCACTACTCGCTGGTCCGCCAAAAACTCCGGATGCATCCGTCCAGCTCAGGCTCAGCGCGGTTTGCCGGAGCGGACAACCTGCATATAATAGACCCCGTATCCACGAAATTGCGAGCAGCCTGTGCGCGGAGAGGTAGAGACATGTCACACCCTTCAGGTTTTCCAAGAATCGGAATTCCCTGCCAGTACAACGACGAGACCAACACGATGCACCATGTTCCTCTTATCAGCCAAAACCTGACTTATGTGCGCAGCATCACCGAAGCCGGTGGTCTGCCTGTTCTCATCTCTCCCACTCTACCCGAGGCCATGCTGCGCTCGATCTACGAGGACCTGGACGGGTTGCTCCTCGCCGGCGGGGTGGACGTCGATCCCGCTTTATATGGAGAATCCAGAAGCCCGAAATTGGGACGTCTGGACCCGGAACGAGATCGAGCCGAACTTAAGCTGGCGGGTTGGGCATTCGAAGACAGACTGCCATGTTTCGGCATTTGCCGGGGCATTCAGATACTGAACGTTGCATTGGGTGGCACGCTGTTTCAAGACATCGCGACACAGGTAGACACCACCATCAGCCACACACGAACAGATCAACCGCGCGATTGGATCGCACATCCGATTAAGATTGTCGAAGGTTCTCGTCTGGCAGACATCATGGGCCGCACTGAGCTGACCGGCGTCAACAGCCTGCACCATCAAGCGATCAAGGTGCTCGCCGATCCATTCGAAGCGGTTGCGGAATCCCCGGATGGCATTGTCGAAGGAATGGAACGTCAAGATGGGGCGTTCTGTATCGCCGTCCAGTGGCACCCGGAAGAGCTGCTGGCCCGTGCATCCCAGCGGTCCCTGTTTCGCGCATTCGTGGAGGCGGCCCGTGCTTAGTACGGAGTACCGTCCGATCGGCGTCTTCGACTCCGGGGTAGGTGGACTATCGATTCTACAGGAGATCCGTCGGGAGTTGCCAGATGAGGACATTCTGTACTTCGCTGACAGTGCACATTGCCCCTATGGAGCCCGTTCCGAACAGGAGATCCGTGATCTGACAACGCATGCGGTGACGTTCATGACGGAGAAGCGCTGCAAGCTCATTGCCATCGCATGTAATACCGCCTCGGCTACAAGCCTGGCCTACCTGCGAAACACCTTCTCCTTACCGATCGTCGGGCTAGAACCCGCCCTGAAACCAGCTACCCAACTCACTCGCAACAAACGCGTCGGCGTTCTGGCGACGGAAGTCACGCTGAAGGCAGAACCGCTCCGCAGATTGCGGGAACAGTACGGCGCAGGAATAGTGCTTGTGACCGCGCCTTGCCCCGGCCTCGTCGAGTTGGTCGAAGCGGGAATCACCGCAGGGTACGCTGTAGACGAGCTTTTGGCGGAGTGTCTCGCTCCGATGAACGAAGCGAAGATCGACACGCTGGTCCTGGGATGTACACACTATCCGTTTGTGGGCCAGGCAATCGCCAGGCTGCTGCCTGCCAACGTCCGGATCGTCGATTCCGGAGAAGCGGTTGCCCGGCAGGTTCACCACGTGCTAGAGCGCGCAGGGGACCGCAAAACAGGCTCTTTGCCAGCCCAGCTGCAGGCATTCACAACCGGCGAGCCAACCGCATTCGCCAAACAGCTTTCGCGCTTGCTCGGATACCGCATGCCGGTACGCGGTGTCATCTGCCACGAGAGCACGTGGGCTGAGAGTCCACACGAGCTGGCGACCGATGGCCCATCCGTTACGTCTGAAACGTGACCGGCGTGGTTCCGCACGTTTCACGAACAGGCCCTCCCTTTTCTCACCGCTGAGACACAGAGATGCGGAGTTTTTTTCATCGTCCTTCTCTGCGCCTTTGCGTCTCAGCGGTGAGATATTACTACCGGGAAGACCCCTGCGGCGCCTTATAGCTCACGCTGGTAGCGTGACTGACAAGACCGTCCTTGCCCTCGCGTCTCAGGGTGCATTGACACACAACGCCGGTCCATCTCTTAGAAATGCTCTCCACCAACCCTCAACCATTTTACTACCATCCCTCAACCCCGTCCCATAGTCAAACGTGGTATAGTGAGAACGCAAGGTCTGCGTTTGCGCAACGCAGATCATCCTGTGACATATTGAGGGATTCCCTTGGACAAACAAAGCGTCACAATTCTGGTCATCGAGGATCATGAAGCATTTCGTGACATCCTGGTCAAGATATTGACGTTGAGTCACTACCGGGTGGTGGCGGTTGATTTGGGAAGCCAGGGTCTCGAAGCAGCCAGGCAAGAGAAACCGGACGTCATCATCCTCGATATCATGATGCCGGAATTAGATGGGTACGAGACCTGCCGCAGGCTAAGAGAAATGCCCGAATTGGCCAACGTACCGATCATCATGCTCACCGCGCTCTCCGCGAAAGAGGTAAAGACCAAGGCCCTGGAAGCAGGAGCAAATGCCTGTCTCAGCAAACCATGTCCCATCAATATGCTCGAGACAGTGATTCGCGAAAACCTGGAACTGTCTTCTCAAAAGTAGAGTAATCGAGCGAAATGTCTACAGACCCAAGCCGCGACACAACATCCGAGATAGCGGGACCGTTCGACGCTTCCTATGAACGCTGGCAGAAAAAATACGGGAGTGTAGTGGTCAGTGCGCAGGCCATTCGGGAAGTCATCGGGGCGGACGCCTTGAGGCGCATATTGCACCATGTTTACGTCGAGCAAGGGAGCAACACAAGCCCGGGTTCGGATTTCGTTTTGGGGTATCACGATTATGCCCAGATTCACAAAGCGATTCGGGAGCTCTACGGGCAAGCCTGCCACGGAATACTGAACAGGATCGGGCGGATTACATTCCGCCATTTCGTAGAAGAACAGGTCAACCAGATGGCCGCGATCGGCATCGCTCTACGCCTCATGCCCATTCGTGCACGAAAAATCTTCATTTTACGTGTGGTCGCCCGCAGCATGAGTGGAGACTATCATCACGACACGGTCTACCTTCGAGAAGATGAAGGGCGACTCGCCGTCATCGACACCAACAGCATCGCCTGCCACGGTATCACCTCCGACGAGTCGATTTGTTGGCACACGGTCGGTTTCCTGGAAGAATCTCTCCAGTGGGCTACGGGGCGGGAATTCAAGGTCGAAGAAACCTGCTGCCGTGCCAAGGGAGATCCAACCTGTACATTTGCTATAGCGCGAGAACCCAGCCCGCCTTTGAACCTGGCCTGACAATACGCCACGCCGTGCAAGCGGCAACCTGAATCCGGCTCTCCTGCGCCAAACCCGACCAGCGTTGCTCCAGATAACTTCTTACCGCTTGCCCTCGGGCTACCGGGCGTATAGCCCCACAACGCTACATCTGGCGGATATCGCAATACACCTCTTTGCTTGTTTATAGAGTATCTTTACACTTAACTTGCGAACTCTTTTGACAAGATTCAAGCAAGATGATATAATAAAAGTCACATTTGTCACAATGCAATTGAGTCATACGAGCCTTCACATCAACGTCGTAAGGCCTGCAGGGAAGGGAAAAGGCAAGGGAGAGAGCAAAGTATTATGGCGTATGATAGCAGACCTCTGTACACGATAGGAACGGCCGCAGAGCTCCTGGACGTCCATCCGCGCACGCTACGGCTCTATGAACAGGCCGGCTTGTTGCGTCCGGCTCGCCGAAACAATCGTCGGTTCTACTCTAACAACGACTTGAATTGGATTCGCTGCATCCGTTATCTCATTCACAAGAAAGGGCTAAACCAGGAAGGACTTCGCCGCCTATTGGCACGCATGCCCTGTTGGGAAATCAAAGGCTGTGCTGAGGAGAAGGTAGCGACCTGTAAATGCAAGGCGGATCACAGTTCCCCCTGCTGGAAGGTTGCAGAAACGCTCAACGAAAAGCCCAACAAATGCTTCGAGTGCGAGGTTTACCTCTCTGCGAGAGATTACGTCTGCCTGAAAGAAGAACTGAACGATATCGAAGACGTCACCGTTAACTGACTGCATTCTGTGATACCCGGCGAGAGATGCGGAAACCCGACGGTCCTGTTAATTGTCCACGAACCGGTCGAGGACCATGTCCATTCCCGTTCCATCAGGCGCACGCTTCAATCAAGACCGGAATAGTCTGAGGCCCCTCCGGCAAAACACAGATTGTGGCTTCGGGGCCGTACCGCTCAAGAAGTCGAGCCACGGTTTCTTCGACCGATATACAAGGCGTCAGCAGCGCCTTGCGGACCTCTTCCTCCGTCAAATACGATGATTTCAAATGCACGTCCGCCTTGAGTTGGATCAAGGCTTGAATCTGCGCCTCCCACTGGTCACGCACTGAAAACTCCGGTCCATTGATGATTTCCAACAACGCCTCCGGGCTCTCCGTCATGTGCAGCAGGTTTTTGAATTCTCCATGATCTGGGATTCCATCCCAACATTCAGCCGCGACAATGATGGCGCCACCCGGCTTCACGATCTGTGCGGCGGCGGACATCCCTTTCGCGGCCTGATAGAGATTGAGGTCCAGAGGATAACCGGAATTGCTGGTGATGACGATGTCAAAGGCATGTGGCACATCGACCATCGCGTGGGCACGGGCGAATTCCGTGCCGCGACGATGCGCTTCCCGCAAATCACCTGCGAACACGCCGGTGATCGCCTTGTCCCTGTTCAGCGTCACGTTGAGGAGGAAAGTTGGCTGTGTCGCTTCCGCTACTTCATAGATTTCTTCCCATAGCGGATTCCCGACGGTGACTCCCCACGTGGTCGCCGGATTCCCAATCATTGGCCCCGAATGATTGCCCATGATGGTGGCTTCACCCGCTACACCGGGCAAAACCGCTTTAGGCCCACCACTGAAACCCGCCAGGAAATGTGGTTCAATGAAGCCTGTCAGAATTTTGACTCTTGCTTCCAGATAGATCCTGTTGATCCAGATCTCATGATCAAAGCGCGTCGTTCCCATGTAAACGAGATTATCTTCGTCCAGACAATCATGCTGGATGATGCGATATTCGTCCACAATGGCTGATCCCAACATGCCCCGCAGTTCCGCTTCCGTATTGGGCCGATGCGTACCCAACGCATTGATCAGCACGATGTTCTCACGCGGCACATGAGACAATTCGTCGAGCAGCACAGGCAACACCCGGTCATTCGGCATCGGGCGAGTCAGGTCGCTGAAGACGATAGCGACATCATCTTCGCTTCCGGCCAGCTCTTTCAACGGGGAAACCCCGATCGGCTGGCGGAGAGCGGTACGAATCTGGGAAGCCTCATCAACCAACCCCGGTGTGAAGCGCGGTTCGATCACAACCACCCGCTCTTCCGGCAATTCCACCTCCAGACCGGACCGTCCGTAAGCCAACCTGACCTGCATACTTCCTGCATCCTCTCTCATTCAGCTTCCAGTCCCCACCGGAACAGACATACCAGCAAGAGACCAACCCGCCTCTCGCTATTCAACGAAGAAGCGTTAGCCAGCCATCCCATGAGCAGTGATACCCAGAGCGGCAATCCAGAGATAGCTCTGAATCACACTCGTCCCGCTCCACAGGAGCAACGCAGCCGCCCGGTACCTGGAATGGAGCAGGAAACCCAACAGGCTGTTGAGGAACAAACAGAGCATCCCGATGGCTGGCAAGAACAATATGGCCGCAGCAGGAGCAATACGATCGACCTCCCCGGCCATATTAAAGTGGAAAGGCAGGGTTGGCATGAGCTGCGGATAAATCGCACTGAGATAGGCAAACAGACTGAGGTTCAAAATCCACGCGAGAATCCACAGCGCCTGCCCGAGCCGGTCGGACCAGAAAGGCAGCCCCAGCAAGCGCGACGCGGACACCCGGAACTCGGTAGTGTGCACCGGTTGCAGAGACTGGCGCAGCTCCAGAGCCTGCCGGAAGCCTTCCGGGTCATCAGGCGAGATCGCATAGACAGTCGTTTCGGTCAGCACGAAGCAACATGAGTCGCTGACACCAGTAGTGAAGAATGAAACATCGCCCAAGTCACGCACAGCGCCCTTCCCAATGCAATACCCCGGCCAACGCAGGAAAGGCAGCGAAACATCTCTTGTGTCAACTTCCGTCTCGACACAGCCACGAATCTCCGCAATGGGGACAGTAGTCTCGAAGCCTCCCCAATGGATTCTGAAAGCATCTCGGTCCAATGTGTAATACAAGGTGTAATAACTGTAGACCCAAAACCCAACAATGGCCAAAACCAAGGCGCTGACGAGAAAGGCCAAACCCAGAAAAAAAGATAGGAGATCAATCGGTCTGGCGGTCAGAAACGAAAAAACGGCAGCCATCATGATGAGGATAATGACAATCAGGCCGACTCCGAACCATCCTCCCATCGACGAGCGGATTTTCCAATAGGACATAGCGGTGAATTCCTCACACGGTTTGAATAGGCGATGTGCGCTTCCAGAACGAGCGAATAAATCCGTGCTTCCTGCCGGCTGCTCTGTGAGACATCTATTATAGCAGGCTTCACGGTCAACGACAACTGTCGAGCGCAAGCGGTTACATTGGGCACCATTGAATCGGTTTTGATGTGACTAACCCGCTGGTGGGTGTGCCTGTGGTCTCAGGCTGTGCCAAGTCCGGCTAAGCTCGCTGCCTGATCCATCCAGGCGCATCAGGTCCAGTACAGCGCTGGGGACGACAGAGATTGCCCCGGTCTGAGCCGACCAGAAGAAATCATGCGTGTGAGCCCCATAGGTGACGTATTCAACCTGACGAGTCCACTGCCCGGCGAAGTCCTCAAAAATCCACATTGTCAACGCAGGTGCGGCATGATATAATCAGTCAGTTCGATTTCGGAAAAAGGCTTGGTCGAAAAACCCGACGTGGAAACACAGTGAACGAACACGATTACGAAACCCGAAAACATGGGCTCGTCTTTGGCACCGCAGGGATACCCCCCAGTACGCCGCGGCCCAGCAGCGCGTTGGGCGTTGCTCAGATCAGAGCGCTGGGATTGGATTGCATGGAACTGGCCTTCGTACGTAGCGTCAGGATGGGGCCAGAGGCTGCCGTCCAGGTGAAACGAGTCGCCCAGCAGCAACACGTTGCGCTCAGTGTTCACGCACCCTACTACATCAACCTGAATTCCAGCGATCCCGCCAAAATCGAGGCCAGTCGCGAGCGCATCCGCAACGCTGCTCGGGTCGGGTGGCAATGCGGAGCGGGACACATTGTGTTCCATGCAGGTTATTATCACGATGACCCGGCTGAACGAGTGTACGACCGGATCCGGCTTCAGTTGTCTGAACTGGTGGAACAGTTGCGGTCTGAAGGAATCGCGGTCCGTTTGCGGCCGGAAACGACCGGGAAGGCCAGCCAGTTTGGCACGTTGGAGGAGATCGTAGAGCTGAGCCGTGATCTCGACATGGTCTCTCCTTGCATCGACTTTTCACACCTGCATTCCCGCTCACAGCGCAACAATTCGTACGGCGCCTTCATGGTACAACTCAGATACATCGAAGATCGGCTGGGACGGCCCGGTTTGGATGACGTGCACATCCATATCTCCGGCATCGACTATAGCGCGAAGGGTGAGCGCAAACACCTGATGTTAGCCGATTCGGATCTGGCTTACACGGAACTGCTCCAGGCGCTCCTCGACGTGGGTGCTACAGGCCGAGTGATCTGCGAAAGCCCGAATACCGAGCAGGACGCGCTGTTACTGCAACAGACGTATCGCGAACTGCAAGCCCGCCCGCAGTGACTGGCACCACTACTCCCACGACCGCATTAACTGTTTCGCTCGCAGCGGACGCATACTTCGGAACGAAAAAACCTCTACACCCTTTCGAGGGGGAGTAGAGGTTTCGTGTCGAGCCAGGTGACGCATCCTGAGCGCGTCGAGCCAATCGCGCTATCAGTTCACTGTCTGAGTGACCGCACTGGTAACCGTATCGGTTATGGTCATTTCGTCCGCATAGTAATAGTCTTGGCTGCCAGCAGGGGTGCTTTGGACAACCGTTGCCGCAATTTGCGGAGTTCCCACATCGGTCATGCTCCCGCCAAGCACACCTTCCGGCAACGTCGCAATCTCATAGTCGGGAGGAACGATTTCGATCCACGTCTGGCCTGGCTTGAGCGGGATCACATTCCCTTGCTTGTCCAGAAAGCGCGGCATCTGCTGCGGATCATCGGTCAGCCAGCGGCCTTCGATTGCCATCCCATCGCGGAACAGCAGCGCCTTGCCCTCTCCGAGCAACACGATATTGATCGAGGTCGTTCCCTGGCTGTCTTCAACGATATCGGTTTTTTCATGCGGGCAGAACTGGACGATTACGTTTGCGGCAGTTAACTGGGCATTGGTCAAGGCATCCAGATGAGGCTCGCCCTGAACGAAGCGTTTGTAGAGCCCAGAAACAGGGTCATACTGAAAGCGGACCACGCTATTCTTCGGATAAGGGATGGTCAGCTCAGTGACGGCTTTCCCGGCCGGTAGTGCTGCCTTGTCCGGGTCGAATGCAAAACCCGCAAGCGTCACATCCTTTTCCAGACCTTTCTTCTTCAGATACTCACGCAGCGTTTTCAAATCCACGAACAGCCGCCCACGCCAATCCGCACCTTCCTTGTAGAAATAGGGAGTCCGGTGGAAAAACTCATCCAGGTCTACGATGCTCGAGTTGGACAATCGCCAGCGGATGGGGTCGCTCGCGCCGGAATGCACCAAACCTCCCTGATACTGGGGAACCATTTGCAAATTGACCAAACGTGCGCTGCGGATCGGACCGACCGCCGCCAAGTCCGTACTCAGGTACACACCCGTCAGGCGTGTAATCCACCAGCCGTCCATGATGTCCTCGTACACCAGGTCTGCAGAGGAAAGACCGGACTGGGGACGGATCTGTGGATCGTTCCCAATGCGTACAAACAGCGGCAAACGGTGCAGAACGTTCTTATCCGCGACCTTAAGACCGGTAAGCGGATTGACATCCGGCGCTCGTTGCGGCACCATGATCGTAGCCGTGGCCGTGGGCTTGGGGGTTGGCGTGGCCATGCGCGTGGAAGTTTTCGTGGGCACTGCCTTGATGGTGGAAGAAGACGTCGGTGCTATGCCGGGTTCGCTGGTCGCTATCGCCGCCGGCGGCTTGGTCGTTACCGGGGTTGCCGTCGTACCTACCGTCGTCGCCTTTTCGGTCGCGGCGATTTCCACGCTCGAGACGTCCGGGGGTGCCGCCGTCGATGAATAGACTCCGGCCATCGAGCAGCTAGTCGTCCCAACAAGCGACATCGCACTCAACAACACCAGCGTTGCAGCAAGCAGCACAGGAGAACGCCAGCCTCGAATAGAGAATTCTCGTTTCATGGCACCATAGCCTCCAGTCAAGTAGAAAGTATACTGCGCAACTCACCATTCGAATTCATTCCAGACACTTCCCGGTAGTGGATTGGGAAATGTCCAGCCAATCCACAAACCCGCTCGCGTGAATCTATCACAGAAATGGTCCACCTGCTCGATAATGGAGGAAGAAACCTGCATCTGTTAAGAGGCCAACAACTTACATTATAGCATAGCTCGCTGATTTTCGCCAAGATGCCCTAGCAAACGGGTACGTCCATAATTTTTGGGAGATCGGCGGACAGTGGGCAGGTCACGCTGAAAACGTGACCTGCCAGGTTCCACGAATGTCTTCTTGTTGGTCAAGACTGTGCCAATCTTGGACGCGTTCCGCTTGCACGGGTAGCCGACGTGAACAGCCTGTCAGGCACCCACACGGCCGGTGCGGAGATTGGCCCAGTCGTGGGCATGAGGTTTGACTGGGCCAATCACCAGGCGCTGTCAATAACGCTTTGTTAACATTCTATTAAACTAACATTAACCATTCTGTAGTACAATCCACATGTGAGGTGTGCACATCTACCTCCAAAGGAGCGTATTCCATGCGAATTGCAGTATTTTCAGACATACACGCGAACATTCACGCATTGCAGGCCGTATTGGACGATATCGAAACACAACAGCCCGATCGTACTCTCTGTCTGGGTGATTTGGTCGGCTACGGCGCATTCCCCAACGAAGTCGTTGAGATGATTCGCAAGAGTGGTATCCCTACCATCAAAGGCAATTACGACGACGGTGTCGGATACGAACG
>CAZPTF010000051.1:3838-16794 GCA_964589015.1 uncultured Anaerolineae bacterium | reverse complement strand
TCGGTCGAGACCGGCTCTTCGGTCACGCTCGGTTCGTCCGTGACGACGGCCAGCTCGAGTGTCGGCTCCGGAGCAGGCCCGACGACGATCGTGATCGACCGCGCGTTACTGTTGCCGGACGCCGAGGTCGCGATCGACGAGTACTCGAGCACCGCCGTCGCCTCGTACGTCCCCGCAGACGAATAAGTGTAGTTGAATTGCACGATCTTCTGTTCGCCAACGCTCAGACTGATACCATCCGCCGCCAGCAGGAACGCTGCGCTCGCGGAAGGCCGCCACAGCAAGCGCAACCCACTCGCCGCCGCATCCCCCTCATTCGTGATCCCAACCGCAAACTGCACGGATTGGCCGGCGACGGGGGTCTCATCGTCTGCGCTCAGCGCGTTGATCACCGGGTTCGGATAGCCCGCTGCAGGCGTGAGCGTAGACGTTGCAGTCGGCGTCGGGCCAGTCGTCGCGGTCGGTGTCGGCGACGGCGAACCGACGACGATGTCCAGCGTGCGCGTGCCACCGCCTCCTGCGGTCGAGCCGCCACTCTCGAAGCCTGCGACTGCGGTCGTCTGGTACACGCCCTCTTCCGCGTACGTGTAGCTGAACTGGATCGTCTTGCTCTCGTTCACGGCGAAGTTCAGCCCGCTCGCCTGCAGCGTCAACGGTGTCGATGAGGACGGTCGCCACAGCAGTACGGCGTTCGTCGCCGCACCGGTGCCCTGGTTCTGCACCACGGCCGTAAAGTTGACCATCTGGCCAGGGTTCGGCGTCGTGTCGTCTGCGGACAGGCTGGTCACCACCAGGTTCGGTGTCCCGGTCGTCGGCGTCGGAGTCGGCGTATTCGTCGGAGTGGGCGTCGCCGTCTTCGTCGGGGTGCGTGTCGGCGTCGGCGTCGCACCCGCGTAGATGGTCAGCTTCTTCGAATGCTCGTAATCGTCGTACTCGATCTTGGCCTTGCTTTCATAGGTACCGGCTGTGTTGTAGGTGTAGGTCCAACTGAACGTCGCAGCGTCGTCATCATCCAGATCGAAATCTTCTGCGATCATGTAATACGAAGAGGATGAAGAGGGTCTCCACAACAGGTCTATGCCATCCACGTCTTCGTCACCATCGTTCTTAACGCGCGCCGAAAAGGTCACGGTCTGTCCGACCTGTGGACTGGTATGATCGGCCCTCAGCCAATCGATGTAGACATCGTCATCGTCGTCATCGCCGCCACCGCCACCTACATATACGGTTACACTCCGTGAATCGCGCTGGCCGTTGGAGAGCAGCGCCTCGAGCGTGAAGGTTGTATCACTCCACAGTTGATAGCTGTACTCCGCGTAAGTACCTGGTAGCGCGTTTCCATTGAGCCATGCAGCCTGCACGTTCTCCGCATACGCAGCCAGCGTTACCCACCCACCGTAGCCAATCCAAGTCGCGCTGGCCGTGAGCTCAAGGCGGTACGGCGTGGGCGATCCCGTCCCGACCACCTGGATGACCACTGTGATGCGTGGGCCGAATGCCTGTCCTTGCTCGTTGATTAGTTGCCATACGCTCCGGTACGTCCCCGCTACCGCAGGCGCTTGCAACCCAACGATGATATCGGCCGTTTGTCCGGGCTGAGTCTCAGGGATCACCTGCGGGATGGGCGTGCCCATTGCATCTCCCGCAACGAATTGCAACGCGTAGTTATGGGTCCAGGTCGAAACGCCCGTGTTCTGCAAACGCCAGATCTTCTCGAACTGTGTGCCGGGTGCCATCTCCGTGTAGTCCGGAATGGTCACATCGGCCACAAACGCAGCATCATCGAGGCCGGTCACCGGCGAGAGATATGCTTCCCAGATCGAGATCGTGCCATCGCTTCCGCCCGTCGCGATCTGCGCTCCCAGCGGCGAGACTGACATGCTCGCGAAACCACCCGTGCTACTGCGCAGCGTCTGCAGGACGACTTCGTCCTCCACATCTGCGATCGCCACTGTGCCATCCGTCGCGGATGATACCAGCGCGGTTCCGTCCAATGAGAAGTCCAGATCGGTAATACTACCGGTCTGTCCTGGCAAACTGCGGATCTCGGTCGCCGTATTGTATCCCCACAGCCAGATGCTCCCCGCCGCCGAACCGACGGCGATCATCTCACCGTCGGGCGCAAAATCGACCGCAGTCACGCCACCCGAAGCCCCGACCAGCGAAGAAAGCAACGACCCGTTGCTTACACGCCAGACGTTCGTGCTCCCATCGGCGGCACCGGCTGCCAGCAACGTCCCATCCGCAGTGAAATCCACAGCGGCAATCGCGCCGGTATTGTTCCCACTCATCACGCGCACTAACGACGCATCGCTCATGCGCCACAACCGTACCCCGCCATCGGACCCCGCGGAAGCAAGCATGGTTCCGTCCGGCGAAAAGGCAAGCGCGTTCACCGCACCCTGAGGAGCCGCGAGTTCCGCGATAAGGTCGCCATTCGCTGCGTCACGCACCTCGATGTCCCCGCCAGGCATCCCGACGGCGAGTAGATTACCGCCCGGTGCGTAAGCTAATGCAGTCACCGCTGCATCTAGCGGCACCGTCAACGTCTCCGCCAGGTCCTGTGTGGTATACACATTGAGTCCGGACGCCGTCCCGACAGCGAGTCGCGACCCGTCCGCTGAATAGGCGACGTAGCTGGCGCCTTTGGACTGCACCGTCGTGCCCGCAACCTCCGGGTAGAACGAGGTCGCCAATCGCCATGCCAGCGTCGTCTGTACGTCGAGCACTGGTTCCTGGGCCTGCGCAACCGGTGTGTACGTCGCGGCATCAAACGAACAGAAAGCCGCAGTCAGGATCACCACTGCCAGCGCGATTCTCAACAAACCCATCCCATATTTCGAGCGGTTGGCGTGCGAAAACGCAAACCAATGCCGCGCACTGAAAAAAGTGTTTTGTCCATCGATCTGCCTTGCTGCATTGTGCTGTTTCATCGTTCAACCTCCGATCTGGCCGAAGCCGTGGAGCGCGCGCAAAACCGCAACAATCCGATCACCATTCCCTCAATGTTTTGCGCCGTGTTTCACACTTCTCTATCTATCATAACAGAGGGATATGGAAATCTTATGGAGAAATGTTGGAGTGGGCGTGGATTTTCTATTTCACAGCAGTGGCCTTGAAAAACGTATAGCAGAAGGTCCCTTCCTCGCCTGCCGAAGCGTACAGATCTGCGATACCACGCTCCCAGGCGACCTCATCCAGCAGGCCCAACTCCAACGCCTGCTGCCGCACACCCTCAACCATCGCCGTGAACGTGTTTCGTGTGAATCCCTCGACCCACTCGGGCCGGCTGGCGTCCGCATAGACCTGTCGCGGAGACACACTGACCTGCCGGAATCCCGCCCGCACCAGCAGGGGATACAACCGCCGCCCGATGAGCGAATCGCCGCCCGCCCGCGCCTGCAGGTCGATCAGACACTGCACCGCCTGGCGCGCCCACGGGCTGTCCGGGTGAAAATAGGTCGAGCCGTGATCGCCCTCGATGACCGTGAGCGTCCCGCCCGGCTTGAGCACCATCTTCAGGCTTGCCAGCGCCGCCAGCGGATCCGCCAGGTGTTCGAGCACGAAGCACACGAAGACATGGTCGAAATGCTCCGGCAGATATGGCAACGCGAACAGATCGGCGGTCTCGAACGTCACGTTCGAGTAGCCGGAGCGCTGCACCGCAGCACGCGCTTGCTCGACCGACAGCGGCGATATATCGATGGATGTGAAGCACGCATCGGGGCTGTTCCGCGCGAGAATCACCGTCTGCGCACCGACCCCACAGCCTGCCTCCAACACCTGGCTGCCGGGCGGATAGCGCGTATCACCGTGCAATAGCTCCGCCAGCGTGTTGGCCTGATCGCTCAGCCGAAGGTTCTCCCGATCCGAATATCCGTGTACGTATCCCTGCGACGCCATGTTGCCTCTCCCCTCCTGCGACTCCAATTCGCTGCCGGTCTCCCACATTCCATTATCAAACTGACAACATCACACTGCACTATCTTACCGTGAAGTCGCCCCGCACGCAAATATTCTCAGCACCACGCCGGGCTACGTATTCCACCGACAGAAGGAAGGGATGGGGGGCGCAGATGCGAGAACAACGGATGCGCAAGATGGCACGGATGGGGGTTCGCCAGCGTGGACGATAGGAGGTTGTCCCAAAAGCATGGCAGTGACGAGACCGTCGTGCGGCGCACGAGCATCGCGGCGGTACCGGCCCCGTCCTCGAATGCTACACGATGCCCACGTATCGCGGGCCAGGTACACGAATGTCGTCCTGCAGAGGTTTGCCACGTACGAAACCGACGTGATCGCAAAGGCTTTGCCCGTCTCGCCGTGATGCACCGCGCCAGAACGGCGTGTCCGACGGCCGGCGAGGGTCTATTCGCGTATTCGAGTTGGATTCGTGCACGGCTGGCAAGCCGTCGCACCGGCATGGCCGGTGCGGTCGGGACAGACCCTGATACTCTAAACCGTTCGGTCATTTGGCGCGGCGGTTGCCGGGTGCTTTTGAGACAGCCCCTATAGCGGTAGCGCAGGCGGATGTCTGAGTGCGACGCCATTGGCCGGCGGTTTCCGCGTACCCCACGCCTGTGCTACAATGTCTCCACGACATCCTACACGGGAGGACGCCGATGAACACGAGTCCGGCCAATACGCCACCGGCCTTTCACCTGATGGCCAAACCGACCGGCGCGGCCTGCAATCTCGCCTGCGCCTATTGTTTCTTTCTCGATAAGGAAACGCTCTATCCGGGCAGTGACTTCCGTATGTCACACGACGTACTCGAGCAGTACATCCGCCAGCTTATCGAGGCGCACCGCACGCCCGAAGTGACCGTCGCCTGGCAGGGCGGAGAACCTACCCTGATGGGTCTCGAGTTCTACCGCGATGCCATCGCCCTGCAGGAGCGCTACCGCCGGCCCGGCATGGTCTTCAACAATACGCTGCAGACCAACGGCACACTGCTCGATGACGACTGGTGCGCGTTCTTCAAGACGCACGATTTCCTCGTCGGCGTCAGCATCGATGGGCCGGCCGCCCTGCACGACGCCTACCGCGTCGACCGCGGCGGTGGCCCGACGCTCGAGCGCGTGTTGCGCGGGGTGCGACTGCTGCAGGAGCACGGCGTCGAATACAACGTGCTCGTCGCGGTAAACCGGCTCAACGCGGACTACCCGCTGGCGGTCTATCGCTTCCTGCGCGACGAGGTGAAAGCGACCTGGCTGCAGCTCATCCCGGTCGTCGAGCACATCGACACTCACGGGCACAGCCTCCGCCAAGAGGGAGAGCGCGTCTCGGAACGCTCGGTGCAGCCGGAACAATTTGGCCAGTTCCTGATCGCGATTTTCGACGAGTGGGTACGTCACGATGTCGGTACGATGTTTGTGCAGACGTTCGAATCGACGCTGCGCAACTGGATGCGCATGCCATCGTCCGAGACGTGCGTGTTCGAGCCAACATGCGGGACCGCTCTCGCGCTGGAGCATAACGGGGACGTTTACTCGTGCGACCACTTTGTCGAGCCGCGCTACCATCTCGGCAATATTGTCGACACACACCTGGCTGAGCTGGTCGCGGCGGAGGCGCAACGCCAGTTCGGGCTTGCGAAACTCAACACCCTCCCACACTATTGCCTGGAGTGCGACGTCCGCTTCGCCTGCCACGGGGAATGCCCAAAGAACCGTTTCATCGCCACGCCGGACGGCGAGCCCGGGTTGAATTACCTGTGCGCCGGCTGGCAGGCCTTCTTTCACCACATCGACCGCCCCATGCGCATCATGGCGTCGCTTCTGCGTCAGCACCGCCCGGCAGACGAAGTCATGCGTATCCTCGCGCAGGAAGAAGCCCCGCTGCGCGAGGCGCTCGCCTGCGCAGAGCGCAACGATCCGTGCCCATGTGGCAGCGGCCTCAAATTCAAGCACTGTCATGGCCACGTGCCGCTACCGCTCCCGACGCTACATCCCGCCCCGCCGCGACCCCGCCCGCCCGCGCCGACGGACTAACCGCCACGGTCTATGCGATTTTCTAGCGCGGGTCAAGTGGACAAGCGGGGTGCAGGGGAATGTCGACGCCTTGCATGTCTGCTGACTGCCAGCTATAATGTTACCCAAGCTCTGATTCACTGCGTGCCTTGCAGGAGCATCGAAATGGCTCTAACCGATCAACGGTTCGCTCGTTCTGAAGCGACCTTAAGACAGACCGGATTCATCGCATTGATTCGGTCCCTCGGCAATGCGGACGCGATTCGCTTCTTGGTGCAACTGAACCCCGGACAGGGGAACTACATCGATTGGCAGGATCAAGCGTTTGGCGATCTCAGTGGCGATGAGCTCAACGAGCGCGCGAAAAAGCACTGGGAGAACTCCGGGGGCTGATTCAATGAAGCAAGCCCGAGAAGCGTGCCATTTCCGCCGGACCGGCGTCACCCTCCGCCATCGGCTCTCCACCCCGCGTGTGTCAACAGGAGGAGTGCACGGGATCTGCGCGGGAGAGTCAAGTGGGGGGGGACGAGTACATTTGGACGACCGCGGCGTCTGGTGCTACAATCTGATTGCGGGGATGGACGCACTGCATCGGTTGTGATGTGGTGTCCGCCGACGAAACGGGGGATGAAGCGGAGAATGAAGGTGAGGACCAAGACGTATCGGGTCACAAAAACGGTGGCAGATGGGCAAAAGCTATCCCTGGAGGATTTGCCGTTCCAGGCGGGAGACGAGGTAGAGGTCGTCGTCCGCAGCCAGGCTCGCAAAGCGGCGTCCCACGAGCGGTATCCGTTACGCGGAAAGCCGGTCCGCTATCTGCGTCCTCTCGAAGGCGTTGACGTAGACGACTGGGAAGCCCTGAAGTGATCATTCTGGATACCCACGTCTGGGTATGGTGGGTTCACGCGGATGACCGGCTCACCCCGGCACAGGCGCGCCTGATTGAGGCCAACGAGAGCGGGCGAATCGGCGTGAGCGCGATCACTTGCTGGGAAGTCGCCAAGCTAGTCGAACGAAGGCGACTCGTTTTGCCGACACGCCTGGAGGAGTGGTTCGAGTTGGCTCTGAGCTATCCGGGAGTGAGTCTCGTCGAGTTGACGCCCGCGATTGTTGTCGAATCAACCCGGCTTCCAGGCGAGTTTCACCGTGACCCAGCCGACCAAATCATCGTTGCGACAGCCAGAGTGCATGATTGTCCTCTGGTGACCTCGGATCGCAGGATTCTCCAGTATCCCCACATCACAGCTATTGCCTGAAGAGCGCCGAGAGCCATTGACAATCCCTATGCCACATTATTCGACCGCAGTCCCGAGGGCCTGATTTATCGCCTCGACAACGTGCCCGTTGACTCGCCGGAAGCCAGGCTGTGGGCACTGCCGGCCGGTTGGGCGCTGTCGGACGAGGAGGCCGGCTACCTACAGCAGGTCGCCTGGGTCACCGTACAGGAATACCAGAAGCAATGAGGGGGCGATCCCTCGCGATGATCCCCATAGCGCATTGGCCAGCCAGCCGGAAGTTCCCGGCATGAAGCGGTGTGCTCGCCTGCGGACTCTATGCCGCCACATAGCGGGTAAGCCACCCCACAAGCACACGGACGGCGATACCGGCATGCAGCTACGCGAGCGAGTCGTGCATCCGCGAATGGCACTCGACGCCACATGGGCGCCGTACGCGCCCATACGTACGGCACATTATCCGTGCCATCCTGCACATCCGCTGTTCTTCGGACGCGTTCCGCCTGCGAAGGGACTCACGGGAACGGCCCTCCCACGCACGACCTGTGCGGAGATTGGCCCAGTCTGGGACGGCGTGCATGCTCTCCGGCGAATTTGTCGTGCCAAAGACACGGCACTTGTCATCAAAACCTCTGGATCAGCCCTTTCTCCCTCAATTGTCGCCTCGCCACAATTCATGATATAATACGGTTACTATAGACCTATCCAGGCATCAATTTATAGCCCGGACCATCAACCATTTGCAGTGCCCTTGAGGAGGAGAACACACATGGCTGGAAAGATCGCAAACGGCTTCGAATTGTCCAAGTGGAGCATCGCTGTGTTCTTCGCCGTCCCGCTGATGGTCGCCGAAGACCTGAACGTGAAAGATACCCTCGAACGGAGTTGGCATCTGTTCAAGGAGACCTGGGGTGAGGGTTTTGTTGGCAGCGCCGCCATCGGCGGCATCTCCTGTCTCGCCTACCTGGCCGTCCTCATCGTCGGTGGCGGGTGCATCGCCGGCGGGATCTATCTGCCGTCCATTCCACTGATCGTTGTTGGCGTGGTCATCCTGTTGTTCGGCTTCGTGCTCATTGGCTTGCTCAACGGTGCGGTCAACGGCGTTTTCCAGGCATCGCTCTACAACTTCGCGACGACCGGCAATGCCGGCCCGTTCATCGACACTGAGCTGGCACGTCGGGCGTTCCAAGCAGCGTCGTCGAATAGCTAGGCCTGGCTTAACTCGTCCTTGCGCATCCGACGCAATGTGTTATAATATTAACGTAAGGTAAATAGAGAACTGGCGCTCGTCGCAGATGCGCCCGTTCCGGTGACACTCCAAGGAGGGCGGCCCATGATCAGGCTGGAGGACTTTCCCCACCCCAAAGACGACAACGGACGCGGCATCCACTGGTCGCCAAGCCCGTACCACCTGCCCGGCTCCGAGTTAGACTATTGGCTGAACGAACTGCTCGCCATGGATATGAAATGGGTCAAGGTTATGGACGACGGTGGCGGTTCCTCGCTGGAGTTATGCCGTCGTCTGGTTGACATCGACATCATGCCCGTCGTCCGCATGATGATCGGCAATCCTGGGCACGTCCAGACCCGTAACCTCGAGGCCATCCGCAAATTGCTCGACGTTGGCGCGATGTATTTCGAGACCAACAACGAGCCCGACCTGGCTGTCGAGTGGGAAGACGGTATCGTCCCGTCCAATTGGTTGCAGATTGTCGTCGATAATTTCATCATCGACGCCACTGCGATTATCGAGTTAGGGGGATACCCGGCGTTCCCGGCAATGGGCGTTGGCACCATCGTCAATCCGTTCGACCTGATCGTGCAACGCGGGCGCCAGGATCTGTTCGACAACGGCGCGTGGCTCGCGATCCACAATTATATTATCAACCACCCTCTCGATTATCCTTACGACAGTGTCAACCAGACGGGCAAACAGCTCACCGAAGCTGAGTATCAGGCAACCCGCTGGCAATGGGACACCGATCCGCTGTCCGTCATCAACCGGCTGCGCACGGAAGGCGTGCATCCCGGTGCCACCATCCACGATGACGCTACCTGCTGGCTGGCCTACACGCTGTGGAACGAGCAGATCATCTCCGCCTTTGGGCATTCGGTCCCGATCATGAGCACCGAGGGAGGCGTCGTCGTCGGTGACCGGCAGGACGGCCGGTATGGGCGCAATGATGCCGCGCGACACGAAGAGGTCACCTTGTGGGTCCAGGATTTCTTGCTGACCGGCGCACCGACCTGGTATTTCACTGTCTTTCACTGGCTCATCGCTAACCGCCTGATGGGACAGGATCGTCCCGGCTGGGAAACGCAATGCTGGTACACGAACTGGTGGGACAAAGAGTTCGGGCTGAGTGGCCGGCTGCCCACCGTCGATGCGCTGAAGATCACGCCCTCTCGCATTCGTAGCGACGCAACGGCCGACGCGGTCATCGAGGGTCGCCTCACCGGCAACGGAACGCAGGTAGCGAATGGCCGCCGCATGTATGCCAGTGTCGATGGTGAGGTCATCCGCGAGACGGAAAGTCGTTCCGATGGGTTCTTCCGCTTCGTCGGCCTCCCGCCCAATACCTACGCGATCACCATCGACGGCGTGCTCGGTATGCTCGCCTATGGCTTGGGAATGGTTTCACACAGCCGCATCACCGCGCAGCTCCAACTGCCCGGCCCCCTGAGCGCGGTTGGCGGGAAGGTCACCGACGAAGAAGGAACACCGGGGCCCATGCAGACTGTGGTCATCAAACAAGATGGCACCCGCATCGCGAGTACGGTCACCGATTGGCAGGGCAACTACGCCTTCGGTGTCCTCACAGCCGGTTCCTATACGGTCGAGCTACCGGACCTGACGCCGGTCACGGTCGATCTGGATGGGCAGAGCCCCGTCACGGTGAACATGGTCATACCGGCAGGAAGAGATTATACCTTTCGCGTCATCACCAAACGATTGCTGCCGCAGAGCGAGAGCCTGGGGCGACACGCGTTCTTCGGCTACGTGCGCAACGAGGTAGGCGATCCCATCGACGGCGTGAAAATCGAGATGAGCTGGACGGATGCCAAAGCTGGTACTGTCTTCCCGACGACTCTGAGCGGCAGCGACGCGGGCAGAGCCCGTGGATATTTCGAGTTCGTGCACACGCGCGGTGAATTCCAGCTCAGCCTGCTTGACGTTCCGTGGCCCGCGCAGACCGCCGACGGGCTGAAAACGATCGGCCTGCCCGGCCAGGGCATCGATGAGTCAGTCAGCTATGAAATCGTATGGCAACTGATCCGCGCCGGTAACGAACCGGCACAGAGCAGCATCAGCGGAACGCTCGTTGGCGGCAGCGAAGGGCTGAACGTCGCTCTGGTGTCCGGCGACCTCATCGTAGTCTCTGTTGCACTGCGCGCCGACGGATCATTTCGCTTCAGCGACTTAGCCGCAGGCACATACGACCTCGATGTGAACGGTGCCGGTGTCGTCCAGAGCGGCATCGTCGTCGATGGGATATCCGCGGTCAATTTGCTCCCCATCGACATCACCTGGGCCAAACGAGGCGTCATTTCCGGCACCGTGAAGGACCTCGCAGGAAACCCGCGTAGCGGCGTAGACGTGCGCCTGCTCTTCGCTAACCGCCTGATCGCCCAAATGACGACCGATAGCGGCGGTCAGTATCGTTTCGACAAACTCTTGCGCGGTACCTATTTCGTCGAAACCGTTAAACCGTTCGCTCAGTCATCAGGCATCGCCATCACCGGCGACTATCCGGTGGTGGTCGATCTGCATGTGCCCGATCCGGTCGTCGAATCGCGCCCGCTCACGCATTACGTGCTCTTCGGACCACGCAGCGCAGCGGGGACGGTAGCGAATTTTCGCGCCGCACGCAAGTACATCATCGGAGCGGGCGTCTCGGCCGGTTTCGACGCGGGCGAAGCATCGCAGGCTGCACGGGTCACGATCATCGGTGGGGAGGACGCCGTCAGTGCGGAGACAGAGGACTGGCTGCTCCACGCTGGCTGCGAAGTGGGGCGTATTACGGGCGATACCTACGATGTCGCCGCCACTCTGGCCCGTCTGTTGGAACGTGTGGAATAGCGTATCGCGTCACGAAAGGAGGAAACCATGCCGGAGGGAGTACCCGCATCATCATTGGCAGTAACCAACGATGCTACCGCGTATGGCGTCTCGGTCCTGTCAGCCGAGGTCGTCCCAGGACAGACGTTCTGGAAAGTCATCACGGTCCATCACCTCACACCAACGGAAAACAGAGGCAATCACAACATCTATATCGATGTCCTCGACGAAAACGATGCACGTGTCTACGGCACGCGCATCGGAATCACCTGGCAATCTGGCAGCGGCGTCGGCGTGATCGACAAGCCGGCCAACGAACCCGGCACAAACTTCCCGGTTTGGAAAAATCAGGTCTGTGAAATCGCGGTCATCGACAGTTTCGCAAGCGACCGCGTGGTCAACCTGCATACGAACCATCCCGATGAGCAGGTGCCCGACACCACTCGTTATCACCATTCGTTCCTTATCATCTACAAGAAAGCCTACTACGATGGCCCTATCCAGCAGGACGATGGGACCATCTCGGGCACAGTGAAGGGCGGCATCGGAAAAACGGTTGCGCTGTTGCAGAAGAGCGGCGACGAAGAGGTCGTCGTCGCACGCACCACCGTCGGCTCCGATACGAGTTATCGCTTCGAGAAACTGGCTGCCGGTACCTACATCATCCAGGTCGAAGGCACGACCGCGATCGTACGCAACATCACCATCGATGGCCAGACTGTGCAGATCGTCGATATCGACCTCGGCGGCGGGAGCACCACCGAGCTCGTCCTCGACCACTATGTTTTGTTCGGTGGCAAAGATGCGCCCGGTACGGCGACTAACTTTGTGCTGGCCCAGGACTACATTCTGCGGAACGAATACGCCTGCGGTTTCAACGTAGAGGAAGCCGCACACGCACGTCAGGTAACCATCCTGGGCGATGTTCGCGCCGTCAGCGAAGCCGACGAGCGCAGGCTGATCGAGGCAGGCATCCAGGTGCGTCGCGTCAGCGGCGATAGTTATACAGTCGAGGAGATCTTATCACAACTGCCGTGAATCAACTAACCATTTCTCGCCGGCTTGAACTGATCCTGCTCGTGGCCATTACGCTGATCGCCGCCACAGCCCGCTTCTGGCATATCACTGTGTTGCCGCCTGGCCTGCACTTCGACGAGGCATTCGAGAACGTGCAGGCACTCAGTGTGTTGCATGGCCAGGGAATGCCAGTGTTCTTCGAGGGGAATTACGGCGTCGAACCGACGCTGATCTACCTGATCGCGCTGTTCTACGCCATCGCCGGACCGTACGCTATTGCTGGACGGCTGATCGCCGCTGCAGTCGGCAGCGCAACGGTGCCGGCGCTCCATCTGCTCGTCCGCACGGTCTACCGCAAAGAGGGCCGTGACCGCGCCGTGCTCCTCGGCCTGCTCTCCGCGCTGACCCTGGCGGTGCTCTACTGGCACGTCCACTTCAGTCGAATGGGCATCGAGCCGATCCTGGTTCCGCTCAACGTCATCCTGACGCTGTACTTTCTGTGGCAGGCACTCGAAACGACCCGCCTGCTGCCATTTATTCTCGCCGGTGCACTGGTCGGCTTCGGACCGTACACTTACCCCGCCGGACGGCTTTTGCCCATTCTCGTCGCCGCCGTCGGTATCCACTGGCTCATCGCTAACCACGAACGTCTCGCGTCCGGCGCAATGCGCG
>CAZPTF010000051.1:0-3738 GCA_964589015.1 uncultured Anaerolineae bacterium | reverse complement strand
GCGGTCGCACTGGCACTTGGCCTGGGTGTGCTCACGCTACTCGAATGGTTGATCCCGAACCCGTCGTCCGAAGAGGAACGCCCACCCGACGGCGTCCCCGAAGGCGTGATGTGGGAAACGCTGGGCAAACCCGCACCGCTCGATCCGCTTACCGGTATCCGGCCCTACGCCGTCGCCGGTTTCATCGGTTTCATCTGGCTTCTCGGCGCAGCTTCGTCCCTCTATGATTACTTCGCCGTATGGTCATCCGATCCGGCGCTGTACTACGCGTTCGACGTGGGCCTGCGCGACATCGGCGAATACGTCCATGAATTGCCGCCGGACGAGCTCGCCTATCTGTCACCGGTCCGCCAGGACCACCAGACACTGATCTTCACTGTCGGCGCGGAGTTTCGTCCCAAGACGTTCGATGGCCGCCACGTGCTCGTTTTGCCCCCACCCGATCACGCTGCGACCTACATCAATCTCGTGGCCGAGGACCTGGTTTCACCCCGCGCCTTGAGCGCGCACCTGCCAGATCTTACCGAAACGCAGCGCTTCCGCGATGCCGAAGGCGCCGTCTACGCCATCGCCCGCCACGTCCCCGCGATGCATCCGGAGATCATCGGCCCGGCACTGCCGCTCACCGCCACGCTCGCGGATTACATCGCGATCGCCGGCCTCGACGTTCCAGCAGGACCGGTCCGTGCGGGAGATACGTTCATCGTGACCATCTACTGGCGCGCTGTCGCTCCGTTGGACCGTGACTACACCGCATCCGTCCAGCTCATCGGCCCGCTCAATCCCGCTACTAACAGTCCGCTCTGGGCGCAAGAGGACGTCCAGCCCGGCAAAGGGACCTACCCGACGACCCGCTGGACGCCCGGTGAGACAATTATCGAGTCCTACACACTGCAGATCCCGGCGGACGCCCCGCACGGTCGCTATACGCTGCAGGCGGGAATGTATTGGTTGCCCACTCTGGAACCTCTCGGCAGCACCGTCTCACTCACCGAGATCGAACTGCAACCCTGACGTGACGGACGCCACCTCAGCTCATTGCGCTCACAACGACAACGTGACGCCGATCCCCTTCTCCACTGCACGCCGATAGACCGTTGGCGCGACGGCCATGTCGCCCAGCGCCAGCCCCAGATTGCATGCAATCGTCCGTTCCTCTGCGGTCTCGCGCCCGGGCTTCGTCCCACTGACCAGCTCACCCAGGTCGGCGTAGATCTCCGGGATATCCTGAAAATACCCGAGTGATGCATAGTGACGGAGTTGTGGCACGTCGTCAGTGCAGAACTTGTCGGCTTCCCTCAGCGCGGCACGGTGCCAGTACGTATCGTAATCCACCAGCGAGGCAAACGCACCAGCATCCATCCAGCCCGGCTGGATCGTCTGATGCGGTACTTTCAGAATCGGCCCGGCCGTTACGATCAGATCGCAACCCGTTACCGCGTGTTGCGGCATATCCACCGGCACGACTTCCAGACCAAGCTCTGCGCTACCCCACTCCGCGAACAGCCGTGCCGCCACCGGATCGACATCGTAGACCATCACCCTTTCCAGCGGAAAGCACGCCTGTAGCGCCGCCGTATTGGAGCGTCCCTGCACGCCACAACCCAACACACCGAGAACCGCCGACTCTGGGCGCGCCAGACACTGCGCCGCGACCGCCGTCGCTGCACCCGTACGCATCGCGGTGATCCACACGCAGTCCATCACCGCCACCGGCAGTCCCGTCTCCGGATCGTTCAGAATCAGCAGCCCGCTGATATACGGCAGTCCGCGCTGCTGGTTGCCCGGATAACCGCTCACCCACTTCATCCCCGCCGCACCCATC
This sequence comes from uncultured Anaerolineae bacterium, assembly GCA_964589015.1. Taxonomy (GTDB): domain Bacteria; phylum Chloroflexota; class Anaerolineae; order DAOTYC01; family DAOTYC01; genus CAZPTF01. The sequence goes on along the minus strand of CAZPTF010000051.1, from coordinate 1,913 downwards.
GCCGGAATGTATGCCGGCATCGCATGGATAAAATTGTCCTTCGCTCCGGGATGGATACCCGGTTTCGGTGGCATCTCCACCCGTCCAGCGCCCTTCTCGCGAAAGCCCTCCTTCACCAGCTCGATCACTTCCGTCATCGTCACGCCCGTCGCGACCACGTCCGCCCGTGATAGATACAGCAACATGTTGTCCCCCATGAGTCTCCTCCTCCTTCCGCTGGCCTGCTATTATATTCCACTCGGTGCGTGAGTGCAACGCGCCACAGCCGCACCCGCAACTCCAAATCGTCTTCGCGGTTCACCACAGTGAAAGAGCAGGTCAGCTCACTTCCAAATACACCACGTCATCGCTGAGGCGCATCCCGTCCCGGTCGAACGCCGGCACACGCCCCATCGTATCAGTACGATAGAGTCCCACGCCCAACCTGAAGCCCTCCGCGTCTGTGGAAGGCCATTCGAGCACGCGTTCATCCACCACGATCTCGCCAGGTTCCCACGCCGTTGTCGGGTACAAGCCACGGCGCGGCGGACCGTCCCACCCCGCCACCTGCCGCCCGCTGCCATCGAGTACATGCACGAAGACCGTGTAATCGACATCCACCCGCGCGGAAGTCTGCCAGTACAGCTTCAGGAGGTCTTTCGTGTCCGGGCCGGCGCCACGTTCCAGCTCCCAGCCGAGCAACAGCGCTACATCGCCAAACCTGGCATCAGTCCGCCTGGGAATGTCCGGCTTTGTCCTGGATTTCGGGCGGATTCCGATATCCCCGAAAACGATACTTCCGACCGTCTCGCCCGCAGAACCTTCGCCATCCTCCCCGCGCCATGCGAACAGCGCCACGCGAATCCGACCCAGACAGGGTGCCGGCGCGTCCGGTGACACGGGAACCCAATAGGTCTCACGGAACGTATCTCCTGGCCGCCATAGCGTCGTCGCGAAATTCCCCCGTCCCGGATACGTATGTGTCTCACCATAAGTCGCATAATCGACGCCGGTAATGCTGACTCCCACTGTCTCGTTCCGTTCCACCTCACGCAACGCGCGCCAGTACAGTGTCACGGCAATCGCCTCTCCAGCCCTCACGCGTCCCGTCCCGACATCGTACCCGAGGATCTCCGCTACGTCACCCACGGCCTCGTACAACGAATACTGCATGCCCGCGATCTCCGCAGCAGTCAACGCCGGAGGACGTGCATACACCGGCATGATATACGCGAACGGTGTCACCAACGCGAACGCGAACATCGCAACACACAACATCCAAAGCACCACAGAACGCCATTTTAGCGGCGTCAGTTCGCTCAAACCGAGCACAATCAGCAGGCTAATCGCCGGCAGTGCGACCAGCAGATAGCGCCCCTTCAGCAAGACACGCTCCAGCAGTGCTTCGCGATAGGCTACCACCAGGACTGTCGTGACCGTTTGCAGTACAAGCACACCCACCAGCCGCTGCGTTTGTCTGGGGGTGGTACGGAGCAGCAAGAAACGGAGCACTCCCGCCGCGGCAAGCAGGCACAGGACACCGAACGTCCAGTAGACCCATTCCGGCACTGCCACATTGCCCCAACCGAACGATGCCCAGAACGTCTGAAACCCATATCGCCAAGCGTCCAGAGGCAAGTGCCACGGCAGCCGGTCCATCTGTGTCAGGCTCGCACCTATCGCCCGCAGATGATCGCGCACTGGCGCCAGATAGCCCGCGCCCCACAATCCATCCGGCACCGCACGCAATACGAACCAGGCACACCCCAAAAAGGCCACACATCCACCTGCAACGCTCAGCAGTACAGGAAGCGCACCGCGCACCCCGGCGCGTCGGCTGCCTGCAATCACCAAGGCCACCAGCGCGACCGGCAGCGTGGCAATCACGGTATGCTTAGTGACGATGCCTGCACCGAGACATCCCAGCAGAAGCA
>CAZPTF010000050.1:3080-16800 GCA_964589015.1 uncultured Anaerolineae bacterium | reverse complement strand
AATGGAGTGACTGGAGGTACAGCGAGGGATCGGGAGAAACAAGGCTTCCCCTACGCAGTCACGTAGCGGAAGCCTTGCTAGCGGTCGGTATCGCCCGCGCAGGGACAGTGCTCAGGCGAGCCATTCGGTGTGGAACGTGCCTTCCTTGTCCAACCGCCGGTACGTATGCGCTCCGAAATAGTCGCGCTGTGCCTGAGTCAGGTTCGCCGGTAGACGTTCCGTACGGTAGGCGTCGAAATAGGCCAGGGAAGCACTCATTGCCGGACAGGGGATCCCTGCCTGCACGGCGGTGGCGACTACTGTCCGCAGCGCGTCCTGCCGGCTTTCGACGGCTTCTTTGAAGTATGGGTCGATCAACAAGTTCGGCAGATCCGCTGTGCGTTCGAAGGCCGCGCGAATATCGTCGAGAAACTGGGCGCGAATGATACAGCCGCCTCGCCAGATGCGCGCGATCTCACCGTACGGGAGGTCATAACCGTACTCATCTGCAGCGGTCTTGAGCAGGGCCATCCCTTGCGCATACGAACAGATCTTGGCTGCAAACAAAGCGCGGTGGACGGCTTCGCTCAAGGCGGCACGCTCACTGCTCGTCACCTTGAGCGCCGCCGCCGGACCGGAAATCACCCGTGCGGCGGCGATCCGCTGATCGCGGTAAGAAGAGATAATGCGGGCATCAACGGCAGCCGTGATGGTCGGTACGGGCGCACCCAGATCGAGCGCATTCTGCGATGTCCACTTGCCGGTACCCTTCTGCTTGGCCTCGTCCATAATGACGTCCACGAGCGGTTTGCCGGTGTCCGGGTCGATTTTGCTGAAGATGTTGGCAGTGATCTCGATCAAATAGGATTGAAGCACACCCTCATTCCACTGTGCGAACGCTGCGTGAAGTTCCGTAGCAGTCAAGCCCAGACCGCGGTGCAACACGTCGTAGGCTTCGGCGATGAGCTGCATGTCTCCGTACTCGATCCCGTTGTGTACCATCTTGACGTAATGTCCAGCGCCTCTGGGTCCGATGTAAGTAACGCAGGGCTCACCATTCACTTTGGCTGCAATCGCTTCGAACGTGGCGCGTACCATTTCGTAAGCCCTGGGTTCCCCGCCCGGCATGATCGCCGGACCCCACAGTGCGCCCTCTTCGCCGCCGGATACGCCGGTGCCGATATACTCCAGGCCAGCTGCCGTCACGTCGCGCGAGCGGCGCTCGGTGTCCTGGAAGAATGAGTTCCCACCATCGATAATCAGGTCGCCGGGCTGCAGCAGAGGTTTGAGCTGGTCGATGACCGCATCGACCGGGCCGCCGGCTTTGACCATAATCATGATCTTGCGCGGAGACTTCAGCATGCCCACAAGGTCCGCCAGAGTGTAGGCCGCGCCGATGTTCTTGCCGGCCGCATGGTGCTTGCAAAATTCCTCGGTTACACTTGCGGTACGGTTGAAGACAGCCACCGAAGTGCCATTGCGTTCCATGTTTAGAACCAGGTTCTGGCCCATCACCGCGAGTCCGATGAGCCCCATATCATATTGTGTCATGCTCACATTCCCCTTTCCTTGGCTACATGCCGGCACGTTCATTACGGTCGTGCCATTCAATTTCACTTCCACGGCGGCGTATCGGGCAACGATGCCTCGAATTCTCTGATCAAGCGCGCTTCGTAATCGCCAGCGAAGGTCCCGCTCAGAAAACGCTCGATCCCCTCTCGGTAAAAGCGTTCCCACGATTCCTCTTCGTGCCCGGGATTGATCGGGTAGAAGAGCGCATCGTTCTGCTTGGCAGCTTTCATGTCACCGGGAGCATCGCCGATCATCAGGATGCGCTCCGGCGGGTACTTTCCGCCAGCCGCATACCGGAGGTGCTCGGCCTTTTTCCCCCTTTCCTGACCTGCTATCAGTCGCATGTATTGCGCGATATCGTGTTCTTCCCACTCGCGTGCCAATGCTTCGTCCGGAGTCGCGGACACGACGATCATGTCAGCCTTGTCTTGCAGTACTTGCAGGCTTTCTTGCACGAAGGGGAAAGGAGGCACGCCGTGGACCATATCCGCAATTGCCGCGTTGACACTCTCACTCCACTCCAACCCGCGCGCCAATTCCGGATCGTTCGTTTCCTCGACCAGCTCCCTGAGCGATTCGTTACTTAGCGCCCTGCCCGAATCGATAAATGCACGGATCTTGGGCGCTTCGGTGGGAACCACATGGCGGCGTACTACTTCGGGCCTTTCGCGCAAGAGGTCGAACACCATGACCAACGCCGGCCAACGGTTGATGCCTCGCCATTTCGAGTAAAGGTTGACGAATTCGGCCGCTTCGCGGGCATACTTGGAAACGGCCTGCAGGTCCCAATACTGGATTGTGTTGGGGATGAAGCATTCTTTGTGTTTGATTTCCATAGTATCGAACGCGCAACCATCGGAATCGATACCGACGAAGAAGTCAAATCGCGGTTCGAGCGCTGCCAGAGGCAACGCGTAAAAGGGAACTTCAGCCATTATTCTCTCCTTCAAGCTGTGTCACATCTGCAAAAAGCCGTAAGCCATCCAACCGCCATCGATAATCAATGCCTGAGCGCACATGAAGTCGGATTCCGCAGAGGCGAGGAAAATTGCGGGCCCGGTCAGGTCCTTCATAGCGCCAATTCGCCCCGCGGGTGTCCGCTTTTCGATCGCTTCCAGGTTCAGTTGTCCGATCTTGATTTGATGCTCGATGATGTCTGTCCGGAAGTAACCTGGCGAGAGGATATTGACATTGACCCCGTATTTGGCCCACTCCACACCCAAGGCGCGCGTTAGCCCCACCAGGCCGGTCTTGCTCGCGATGTAGGCCGCTCGTTCCGGTGCGCCACTGTGGGCTTGCATGGAACCCATCATGATGATCTTGCCATATCCTCGCTCGATCATCTCTTTCCCGACAACTTGCGAGCAAACAAATGAACCGGTCAGGTTCACATTGAGCACGCGCTGCCAGTCCTCGAAAGTCAATTCAGTGGTGGGGAAGACCGCGCGTTGTCCGGCGGCATTCATCAGGATGTCGATTTTGCCGAACTCGCTCAGTGTGGCTTGCACCATGCTCTTCACCTGGTCGATCTGGGTGACATCGGCGCTGATCGCCAGTGCTTTCCGTCCAAGAGCCTGGATCTCCTCTGCAGCTCGATCCAGTTCCTCTTGTCCCCGCCCTACGAGAACGAGATCGGCTCCCTCCTCGGCATACGCCAGGGCGATAGCCTTGCCCAGGCCCCGTCCCCCACCTGTGACAATTGCGATACGATTTGCCAGTCGTCCTTCTCTTGCCATGTTATGAACTCCTCCCTGAGCCGAAGCCGGATTGGGTGATACAGGATTCGTCTGCCAGCAGACTGTGTCTGGCTACGGATTATATGCAACGGAAGGCTTTTGTCAATGAAAGATGCGTGGAGAAGTGCATCATTGGGCATTATAACATCGTAAGATGAAGGCCCACCCGTATTCGGCTTCAGGGAGTCTGGTCACACCGGCGGTGACGCCGGTTGAACTGAGGACATAGGCAGTTTCGCGTAGGCCATAATGCGTATTTCGTCGGTTTGGTCTTGCCGGATAGTTAGGCATCACCGCTGATGTACAACCTTCCGGTCGCAAGTATAATAGAAGGTAGAGTTGTTGTTTTGTGGAGGAGTATCATTCGATGGTTCCTGGACCTGGGCCGCGCCGTGATGAAAATCATGAAACCCGACCTCTGGCCTTTCTGGGGGATATGGGGCCTTATTGGTTCTATGTCTTCATTGTGCTCTTGCTCTTTATTGGGTTAGGATTGGCGACTGTTCTGGCCCTGTACTATATTCAGCAACAGGGCTCATTGGCTCTGCATGTGACATCGACCCCACTCGCGTTGAGCCCGCGTATCGCGGTGGAGCCAACGAGTGGCCCACCCGGTACACTGCTGCGGGTAACCGCACAGGGTTGGGCTGCGGGGGATGTGGTTTTTGTGTCTCTTGAGGCCCCTTTTGCCGCCGCGAAACGTGATTTTGCTTATGCGGGGGCTGTGGTCGGTGAAGATGGGCGTTTTCACGTCAATTTCACCTTTCCGGAGGATGCGCAATGGGCCAGCGCGGGAGCGGTCAAAATCGTCGCCTGGGCGGAACAGTCGGGTGCCAAATCTGTAACGATCTTCCAGGTCGAGTCCGGCGCATTACCTGTGTCGATCGCTTCAACGGAGGAATCGGCGTTCACCGGGCAGGCGGGCAGCACACCTCAACCTGCGTCTGATCGGGTGTCGATCGCCGCTTTTCTGCCTGAACCCACAGCAACCGCACTTCCGTCACTGCCAGCCACGAATTGGTATGGCGAGTATTTCGACAACGCAACTCTGAGCGGGATACCGCTCTTTTTCCGGGATGATCGCCAACTCGATTTTGACTGGGGGGATGGCTCTCCCGCTGCAGCTCTGGAGCCCGATCAGTTCTCGGTACGGTGGTCCCGCTACGTGCCGTTTGCTGCGGGTGTGTATCGTTTCTTCGCTCAGGCGGACGACGGGGTGCGGCTGTGGGTGGACGACAGGCTGGTGATCGATCAGTGGCACAGGGGAGCCTCCACCACTTATGTAGCTGATACGTATCTGTGGGATGGACCGCACCTCGTGCGACTGGAGTATTACGAGGATGAAGAGCACGCCGCTGTGCGTCTCTGGTGGGACCGTCTGGAGGTATTCCCGGACTGGAAAGGCGAGTATTTCAGCAACGCCGCTTTGCAGGGAGAACCGGCGCAGGTACGAAACGATCCACAGATTCGTTTCATCTGGGGCGATGAATCGCCTGTGCAAGGCATCCGTGCCAGAGATTTCTCCGTCCGTTGGACACGACGGATCGCATTTGCGCGTGGCCGGTATCGCTTCTACGTGAATGCCAATACCGGCATGCGGGTCTGGTTGGACAGCAACCTGGCCCTCGACTTCTGGCAGAACGCTGGCGCGGGCCTGCGGACGACCGATCTGTCGCTCGATGAAGGAGAATACAGCGTCCGCGTTGAATATTTCAACAGGGGCGGCAACGCGCGTGCCGAGTTCCACTGGGAGCAACTTGTCGCGACCCCTCTTTCGCCCGCGCTTCCGCCACAGACGTCTGCATCCGTTACCAGTACACCTGCGCCTCCGTCGCGCTCCGACCAGGTGGAGCAAGCGCAGCTCATCATGAAAGCCCAGGCCATTCCCAGCAACGCGCATGGCGAAACCCCACCAGCGGCTGAGTCCGAGCCCAACGCCTGGCAGCTCCCGGCGGCAACGCTGGTCACGATTCAGGACGTCGAGCGACCGATTCAGTCCGAGGTCAGTGATGCCACCACTCTCTCCCTGCCAGCCTCTCGGGCTGAGCTGCAGGTCGACCCTGCTGCGGTTCCGCTTGGGGGCCAGGTGAACGTGAAGGGCGCAGGATGGAAGCCGAGTGACGAAGTCACCGTGTCGCTCGTGGAACCTGGTGGAGACCTGACGCAGGCTCCCCCCTATGCGACCGTGTTGGTTGACGATTTCGGGCAGTTCAACGTACCACTGCTGGTACCGGACGAACCGAAGTGGACCGATTATTCGGAGTTGATCGTCCTCGCGCACAGTGCCGATTGGACGGTTCGCCTTGTTACCCCGCTGACCATCCGTTCATCTGCCGCTGTCGATATACTGAATTCTCCGCTTCAGCCCTGACTGCCCTGTAGGCAGCACGCTCCAATGTGCTAGGCCAAAACGCGTAAGCCATGCTGATGGCAAGATAAGCATGTGGCTAGTGGCAGAATACGCCAGGCGGCTGATGATTGTTATCCACAGGTGTGTTACAATCTATACAGGATTATGATGGGGCGCAGAGCCCATATTTATAACAGTTCGAGCTACGGGCCTCACCAGTGTCCTTTGGCTGGTCCGTTCAGAAGAGTTCATAGGAGGTATTTGTACTATGAATACGATAAAGAACCTGACATTGCGTGTGATATCGGTTGTGCTGATCGCCGCATTGGGCATCGTCCTCTTTCTCGCTGTTGGAGACCGGGAAGGGACGGCCAGCACCGATTTGACCGGCATGAATGTGACGGCAGTCTCCTCCGTAAGTGGCCGCACGTTGTACGCGCAGGTCGATGACGAAGGCGCCAGCGGTGTCTATCGTAGTACGGACGGCGGGCGCAATTGGCAGTTGGCGAGCCAACGGTTGGGGCGGAACGTGAATGTATTGGCGACCAGCGTGGCAGATCCTCGCGTCGTATATGCGGGTACTTCTGCGGATGCGGTCTCGGCGCACGGGAACAATCTCTACATTTCCACGGATGGGGGACGGAACTGGGAGAACACCCCCCTGGCGTTGCCCATGAGCACGGACGCGCGTATTCCGGCGGTACTTTCGCTGGCGGTCGATGGTTCCGGCGCAGTCTACGCCGGCACGGACGGACAGGGTGTTTACAAGCTCACGGACCGTGGCACGACGATGATGGCTCTGGGAGAAGCGCTGTACGGTGCGCGCGTGGACCAGATCCTGATCGGCCCGCAAAATACGCAGCAACTGTATGCCGTTACATCCAAGGGGTTGTTTGCGAGCGCGGATGCTGGTGAGAATTGGTTGAGAATCACCACGCTGCCGGAGCATGCTGTCTCTCTGGCGGTGGCACCAAGCGATGCGCAGGTCATGTACGTCGGCACCGCATCGATGGGGGCGTACAGGAGTACCGATGGCGGGAACACCTGGCAGTCTATCGGCGCGGGCATGGGGCTGCTCCCCGGGGTCCCTTTGACCGTAAGGGGACTCGAAGTCGATGAGAATGACCCGTCTTTGGTATATGCGGCACCCAGCTACCTGCTGGGTACAAGCGAAGTACATGAAGCGCCGTTGGGCGTATTCGTGAGCAATGATGGAGGCGATTCCTGGCGTAAGTTGGACGATGCCGGTACCGTCGCACGGGTCAACTCGCTGCTCGCGGATCCGAACCAGCAGGGCGACGTGTTGTTGGGTACTGCGCGGGGTATCTTCAGCGCCGACCAGGAGAAAGTCTCTCCCGCTTCCGATTACAGCGCCAGCACAGGACGGGCGGAGGAGCGACCTGCCAGTACGAGTTGGGACAAAGTGCTGATTATTCTGCTGACCATCGCAGCCGTGGCAGTAGTGGTCGTCACCCATAATCCGGCACGGCTCTGGCGGAAGTCCGGGTGACATTCGATACGAGTACCGCTAGAATCCGCATCGTGCTCGGGACATCGACTGATGTTCCCGAGCACGTGCTCGTTTGATACCCTCCATCCAATAGTGCCAGACGCAGTGTGATCTGAGTAAACCGGGTGTGTCCGGGAATTTTGGCGACAAATGCGTTGAAGTCCCACACTGGGTCAATCTCCGCATTGACAGTGTGGGTACCTGGCGACCGTTCACGTGAGTCCCCTCGCAAGCGGAATGCGTCCAAGAGGGCACAGGCTTGATCGATAAGAAGCCATTCATGCGGACCTGGTGGGCTGCGCTGGGAATATGGCCTGTCCTCTGCTCGCTGGCCTCCCCAGAATCCTGGATGTCCCTACCATTGAGCATGCTTGTTTGACCGAATGTCCATCCTGCGGTATACTACAGAGTGGTGTTACCGGTTTGGTAAGATCCTCATTATACGCCGTTTTCTGGTGCGTTGTTTCACAAAGTTCTTCTTAAATCTCAATTAGGGGAGAGTTTCCATGTATAAGAGGGAAATGGTTACCTTTGATGGTAACGAGGCGACAGCTCACGTCGCGCATCAAGTAAGCGAAGTCATAGCCATCTATCCCATCACACCGTCCAGTGCTATGGGTGAGCATGCTGACGCAAAGTCGGCCAGGGGAGAGACCAACATCTGGGGTACTGTCCCATCGGTAGTAGAAATGCAAAGTGAGGGTGGTGCAGCCGGTGCTGTACATGGTGCGTTGCAGACCGGCGCTCTGTCTACAACCTTTACCGCATCGCAAGGCCTCCTGTTGATGATACCCAGTATGTTCAAGATCGCCGGTGAGCTGACGCCGACCGTGTTCCACGTCTCCGCTCGTGCCGTCGCGTGTCAGGCGCTTTCCATCTTCGGCGACCAGAGCGACGTCATGGCGGTGCGTTCGACCGGTTTCGCCTTGCTCGCCAGTGGCTCCGTGCAGGAAGCGATGGATCAGGCGCTCATCGCGCACGCAGCCACACTTGAAGCGCGGGTGCCCTTCGTCCATTTCTTTGATGGGTTCCGGACCAGCAGCGAGCTGAACAAGATCGAGCAGCTCGGGACCGGCGATATCCGCGCGATGATCGACGATGAGCTGGTATTCGCTCACCGGGCGCGGGCATTGAACCCCGATCGACCGGTGCTTCGTGGGACGAGCCAGAACCCCGACGTGTATTTCCAGGGGCGCGAGACGGTGAACCCGTTCTACCTGAAGACTCCCGAAATCGTGCAGAAGGCCATGGACAAGTTCGCCGGGATCGTGGGGCGGCAGTATCACCTGTTCGACTACGTCGGCGCCCCCGACGCGGAGCGAGTCATCGTACTGATGGGCTCAGGCGTCGAAACCGCGCACGAGACGGTCGAGTACCTGGTCAATCGCGGCGAGAAGGTCGGTGTTCTCAAGGTCCGCCTCTATCGTCCGTTCAGCATCAAACATTTCATCGACGCGTTGCCCAAAACAACCAGGTTGATCGCTGCTCTCGACAGAACCAAAGAGCCCGGCAGTGCCGGGGAGCCGCTGTATCTGGATTGTGTCAACGCGATCACCGAATCGGGGTTGGATATCGCAGTCATCGGCGGGCGTTACGGGTTGTCGAGCAAGGAGTTCAACCCGGCGATGATCAAGGGCGTCTTCGATGAGATGAAGAAGGCGGAGCCGAAGAACCATTTCACCGTGGGTATCATCGACGATGTGACCCACACCAGTATCGCCTACGACCCGAAGTTCAATATCGAATCCGACGATACCATTCGTGCCATGTTCTTCGGTCTCGGTTCCGATGGTACCGTCGGCGCCAATCACAATAGCATCCGCATTATCGGCGACTACACGCCTAACTATGCACAGGGCTACTTCGTTTACGATTCGAAAAAAGCAGGGACTGTGACCGTGTCTCACCTGCGGTTTGGCCCGCGCCCGATCCGCCAGACGTGTTTGATCAGTTCGGCGAACTTCATCGGCTGCCACCAGTTTGTTTTCCTTGAGAAGTACGATGTGTTGGAGAGCGCGGCGGAGGGTGCGGTCTTCCTGCTCAACAGCCCGTATTCGGTAGACGAGGTCTGGGACCAGTTGCCTCGTCCGGTCCAGCAAACGATCATCGATAAGAAGCTTAAGTTCTTCGTCATCGATGCGTACAGTGTGGCGAAGGATACCGGTATGGGCGTTCGTATCAATACGATCATGCAGACCTGTTTCTTCGCCATTTCCGGTGTGTTGCCAAGAGACGAAGCGATCTCCGCAATTAAGAGCGAGATCGAAAGGGCCTATGGCAAGAAGGGCAAGGACGTCGTCCAAAAGAACTTTGAGGCCGTAGATCAGACCCTGGTCAATCTGCACGAAGTGAAAGTCCCCGCCAAGGCCACCAGCACCATCGAAATGCCACCCACGGTTTCACCGCTGGCGCCTGAGTTCGTCCAGGAAGTGACGGCGGAGATCATGGCACGCCGGGGTGACAGCTTGCCGGTCTCCAAGATGCCGGTGGACGGTACCTACCCGACGGCCACCACGCAGTGGGAGAAGCGGAATGTGGCACTGGAGATTCCCGTTTGGGATCCGGAAGTCTGCATTCAGTGTGGCAAGTGCTCGCTGGCCTGCCCGCACGCTTCGATCCGCATGAAAGTCTACGACGCGGCGTTGCTGGCGAATGCCCCGGAGACCTTCAAATCAGTGGACGCCCGCGGCAAGGAATTCAAAGGCATGAAATTCACGATCCAGGTCGCGCCCGAAGACTGCACCGGCTGTGGCGTGTGTGTCGAGGCGTGCCCGGCCAAGAACAAGACGGAACCGAGCCGCAAGGCGATCAACCTGCAGCCGCAGATCCCGCTGCGTTTTCCCGAGCGCGAGAACTTCGCGTTCTTCATGAGCATTCCCGACTACGACCGCAGCCAATTGAATGTCGCGACGGTCAAGGGGTCTCAATTGTTGCGCCCGCTGTTCGAGTTCTCGGGGGCGTGTGCCGGCTGCGGTGAGACGCCGTACGTGAAGCTGCTGACTCAGTTGTTCGGCGATCGCGCCGTGATCAGCAACGCCACGGGCTGCTCCTCAATCTACGGCGGTAACCTGCCGACGACCCCGTACGCTCAAGACAGCAACGGACGCGGCCCAGCGTGGAACAATAGCTTGTTCGAGGACAACGCGGAGTTCGGACTCGGTTTCCGGCTCACCCTGGACAAGCACAGCGAGTTCGCTCGTGAGCTCGTCGGCGCATTGCGCGATGACATCGGCAGCGACCTGGCGGATGCGCTGTTGAATGCCGTGCAGACGGACGAGGACAGCATTGCGGCGCAGCGTGCGCGCGTCGTGCAGCTGAAAGACAAGCTCCAGACAATCGCCAAACCGCAGGCGAAACAGTTGTTCAGCCTGGCCGAGACCCTGGTCAAGCGGTCGGTGTGGATCCTCGGAGGTGATGGTTGGGCATACGATATTGGCTACGGTGGTCTGGACCACGTGCTGGCGTCCGGTCGTAACGTGAACGTGCTGGTGCTGGATACCGGCGTGTACTCCAACACGGGTGGGCAGATGTCCAAGGCGACCCCACGGGGCGCGGTAGCCAAGTTCGCCGCCGCCGGTAAACCGCTGCCGAAGAAGGACCTGGGCCTGATGGCGATGAACTATGGCTATGTGTACGTCGCAAAGGTCGCCTTCGGAGCGAACGACAACCAGACTGTCAAGGCGTTTGTCGAGGCAGAGGCCTATAATGGCCCCAGCTTGATCATCGCCTACAGCCACTGCATCGCCCATGGCATCAACATGCAGCAGGGGCTGGAAGAGCAGAAGCTGGCGGTGGATTGTGGCCAGTGGGTGCTGTTCCGGTACAACCCGGAAGCACTCGACCGCGGCCTGAACCCACTGACCATCGACTCGAAGGCACCGAGCATTCCGGTCCAGGACTGGATGTACCGCGAAAACCGGTTCAAGATGCTGACCCAGTCGAAGCCGGAAGTGGCCGCGCGGTTGCTGAAACTGGCCCAGGAGGATGCTGACTATCGCTGGAGCCTGTACGAGCAGATGTCGAAGATGGATTTCAGCTTCATGGAAACAGCAACCGAGTCATAGTTTCAGTCTCGTCCAGCGCGGGAGAAACTGCAAAAGTTAGGGGGCGTATTTTCGCCCCCTCGCTTTTAAGAAGTATCGAGCTAGCCTGGGATGTCTGTCTGGATGAAACTCCTCAGCACATGAAAGGAGATCGAAAATGGTGGACCTGAGTACGACCTACATGGGATTGCAATTGAAGAACCCGGTTGTTCCGTCTGCTTCACCCCTTTCTCAGGAGGTTGCATCGATCAAAAAGATGGAGGATGCCGGCGCAGCGGCTGTCGTGCTTTACTCACTGTTCGAAGAGCAGATCAGGCACGAAGCAGCTGAATTGGAGCACTATCTGGAATTTGGGACGTACAGCTATGCGGAAGCGCTGACTTACTTTCCGGATTTAGGGGAGTACAATCTGGGTGCCGAGGACTACTTAGAACATATTCGAAAAGCCAAAGAAGCGGTGGATATTCCGGTAATTGCCAGTTTGAATGGGGTGACCCAGGGCGGCTGGGTCGAGTACGCTACCGAGATCGAGCAGGCGGGGGCCGATGGACTCGAGCTGAACGTGTACTTCGTGGCTGCGAACCCCAGGCTCAGTGGTGCGGATGTCGAAGCCATGTACCTGGACGCGCTCAAGGCGGTCAAGAAGAATGTTCGCATTCCGGTGGCGATGAAATTGAGTCCCTACTTCAGCTCAATGGCGTTCATGGCCAGGCAATTGGTTGAAGCCGGCGCGGATGCGTTGGTGTTGTTCAATCGTTTCTACCAGCCGGACCTTGATCTGGTGGAACTGGAGGTTGTACCCAACCTGGAACTGAGCACCTCTGCGGAAATGAGACTTCCCCTGCGGTGGGTGGCGATCTTGTACGGACGCATCCAGGCGTCACTGGCGTTGACCACCGGCGTACATGAAACAGAAGATGTGGTGAAGGCCATAATGGCTGGTGCGGATATTGCCAACGTATGTTCGGTGCTGCTTGCGGAAGGGGTGGACCGCATCGGCACGCTCGTCGACGGGCTGGCAGCCTGGATGGAAGCCAAAGGCTATGCGTCGGTCTCAGAGATGAAAGGTATACTCAGCCAGAAGTCGGTGGCTGTACCTGCGGCTTACGAACGCGCCAACTATATCAAGACGTTGCAGGCTTTCACACCGTTCATCTAGGCGGTACACCTTCGTAATGATGGCGAAAATGGACGCAGGTTGCACGCACGCGACACCATGCGGTGCCGAGTGTGCTGGAAAAGCAAACTTGCCAAGGATTCCGAAGCGTAGTATAATATTGGACAAGTTACCTGCAAAGAAAGTTATCCCGCTACCGCTGGGATCAAGTAACCGTATCTGGTGGTACCTGGTCGGTCGCGGGTTCCCAAATTGAAAGGAGAACCTGATGGCAGTAATTACGAAAGATATGAAGATTGGTGAGATCGTCGAGCAGTATCCCAAGACTATTGAAGTCTTCCTGCGGCATGGCTTGATGTGCTTCGGTTGTGCTGTCGCCCGGTTTGAGAACCTGGAACAGGGAGCTCTGGCTCACGGCATCGAAGTCGAGCCCCTTGTGAAAGATCTGAACGCGGTCGTCGCTGATGCTGTATCCGGATCATAATGATCCAATGTTTTCCAGCGAAGATATCGCTGGTTGTTGTACGCGTATAGAGGGCCCCATGCCCGACCCTGAACGGCATGGGGCTTCTGTCGTCTCGGAATCTGCGACCTCGGAGGAGATTCAAGTTTGCCCTACTTGAACCTTGCCCGCTACCCGCTTTATTACGCCAGCCACCCAACGCGAGAAACCGTTCCGCTTCCAGTCATCTACATCCATGGCGCAGGGAGTAATCATCTCATGTGGCCTGCACCGTTGCGCCGACTCACCCCTGGTTATTCGACCTACCTGCCGGATCTTCCCGGTCACGGGCGTTCCAGTGGAATGGGGCGCTTCTCTGTCGACGCGTATGCAGAAGTGGTTGTAGAGTTCATACGTGGGCTCGATTTGACCGCTGTCGTTCTCGTGGGCCACTCGCTGGGTGGTGCAGTGGTGCTGTCTGTGGCGCTGCGCCACCCTGAATTATGCCGGAAACTCGTTTTGTTCAATTCGGCTGCTCGTTTCCTCGTCCCTGCTGCGCTCCTGGCAGCGCTGGAAGCCGGTCAGGAGCAGGCGATCGCTGCAGTCTGCCGCTATGTATGTGTCCCATCTGTCCCCGTTCGTCTGACTGAGGTCACCCGCAAAATGCTGGCGGAGGTATCGCTGGAAACACTGCGCGCTGACTACACAGCCTGCCGGTTGTTTGACGTGCGTGAACGGGTGAGCGAAATCGCAGTGCCCACTCTGGTTGTCGGAGCGGATAGGGATCTGTTGACCCCACCGCAGGATCAGCGGTGGCTGGCGACGAGGATCGCGCAGGCTCAGCTTGTCATGTTGGAGGGCTGCGGCCACATGGCTGTGCTGACGAACGCTTCTGATTGCCGGAAGGCGCTCCTGAAATTCTTAGAAACTTGACAAAATCTCAAGAAATCATATAATTAGTGTTGCTAAAT
>CAZPTF010000050.1:0-2980 GCA_964589015.1 uncultured Anaerolineae bacterium | reverse complement strand
CATCAGTGTTCCGCAACGATGACAGGCATCGTCGACCGGCTGTTGAAGATGGCCTTGGTCGAGCGGAAACGTGCGGAAAACGACCGCAGGTTGGTGCTCGTGCGCCTGACGGAGAAGGGCGAGCGCATTCTCATCGAATCAGTGCGTGGTCGTTTGGATGGGCTGAAACGGTTCCTGGCGGGGTTTGACACACCGAGCCGGCGGCAGTTCATTCAGGCGATCAAGAAATCGATCGAAGTTATGGAAGCCCAGTTGCGTGAGTCGGAAGTCGAACCCGCCCCTGAGCAGGCTGAGGTCGTATCCTGCTGTGGTTGAGCTTTGCTATCTGCGCAGCAATGCACGTTGCCCTTGAACCCCGCCGAAAATGAGGCGGGGTTTCTGCTTGTGTTTCGCACCATCCCCTGCACGATTTTGGAACAATCGAACAAATGTTTGACAAAATCGCTATAATTGCTTAAAGTGGTTTTAGATAGAGCCACGTTTGGACGAGAGCTACCGTGTCGTTAGGAGAGTCTCACATGGAAATTGGAACGGTTCGACAAGTCGATATCGATCGCGAAATGCAGGTTGCCTATCTGGATTACGCGATGAGTGTAATTATCGCCCGCGCGTTGCCCGATGTGCGCGATGGACTCAAACCTGTACATCGCCGCATTCTGTATGCAATGCACGATATGGGGTTACACCACGATTCGTCCTACAAGAAGAGCGCGCGTATCGTGGGTGAGGTCCTGGGCAAGTATCACCCGCACGGTGATGCCGCAGTATATGACAGTATGGTGCGGATGGCCCAAGATTTTTCCATGCGCTACTTGTTGGTAGATGGTCAGGGGAACTTTGGTTCCATCGACGGTGATTCAGCCGCTGCGATGCGCTACACGGAGGCGCGTCAGACGTCGCTCAGTGAGGAAATGCTGGCCGATATCAAGAAAGCAACAGTTGACTTCGGCCCCAATTTCGATGGCAGTCTGCAGGAGCCGCTGGTTCTTCCGGCGGCCTTTCCGAATCTGCTCGTTAATGGTTCGGCGGGGATTGCAGTGGGAATGGCGACGAACATTCCACCCCATAATCTCGGTGAGGTGTGCGATGCGCTGAGTTATCTCATCGACAACTACGATCGCGTGGACGAAGTCAGCGTCGATGAGTTGATGCGTTTTATCCAGGGGCCGGATTTCCCTACAGGGGGGATCATTCCCATCAATAACGGCCAGAGTGGAGAAGATGGCGGTGCCGAGGAGATGGAAGATCCCCTCCGCTCGGCGTATGCAGTGGGCCGTGGCCGTATTACCGTGCAGGCGAAGGCGCACACCGAATCGATGAGCCGCAACCGCAACCGTATCGTGGTGACCGAGCTGCCCTATCAGGTCAACAAAAGCCGGCTCATCGAACGCATTGCCGAGCTCGTCCGCGATGGCAAACTCGAAGGCATCACCGATCTGCGCGATGAATCAGACCGGCAGGGCATGCGCGTGATCGTCGAGGTGACGCGGAACGTCGATCCGGAAGCGATGCTCAAACAGCTCTTTCGGCTCACGCCGATGAGCAGCACATTCAGTATCATGTTGTTGGCGCTCGTCGATGGGGAACCGCGGACACTCTCCCTGCGGCGCTTGCTCTATCATTATGTGGAACATCGCCGTGAGATCATTACGCGTCGCAGCCAGTACGATCTGGAACGCGCGCGCGAGCGTGCCCATGTCCTGGAAGGATTATTGATCGCGCTCGACAACCTGGATGAAGTCATTCGGCTCATCCGCCATTCGCGGACCGTCGAGACTGCGCATGCCAACCTGCGCAAACGCTTTAAGCTGACGGATGTCCAGGCACAGGCGATTCTCGACATGCCATTGCGTCGCCTGGCTGCCCTCGAACGGCAAAAGATCGAAGAGGAGTACCGCGAGAAAATCGAGCTGATCGCTTATCTCGAAGACTTGCTGGCTCATCCCGCCAAGATCCTCGTGCTGATCAAGGAAGACCTCGCCAGATTGAAGCAGAAGTATGGCGACGAGCGCCGCACGGAGATCATCCGTGGGAGCGGGGCGGAGATCATCATGGGTGTGCCCGTGCCGGACAGTGACAGTGTCGTTGTCTTCGAGCGGGGCGGGAATGTTCGTCGTGAGCCGGACAACCGGCGTTACCAGTTCGCTCTCGGTCGTGGCGATGAGGTCCCGCAGCACGCGGTGCTTGCCAACGCGCGCGATATGTTAATGTGCTTCACTCCCGATGGCCGGGCGTTCCCGATCGCCGCACACGCGGTGCCTCTTGCGGAGAGCGGGGAAAAGAAGACCGTCCGCGATCTCTGCAATGTGGGCCGCGATGATGAGCTCGTTTGCGTCATCGCCATTTCGCCGGAGGATGCGGCTACCGCTGAGACGGCCTTCCTCACGACGGTCACTTCGTTGGGGAAGATCAAGCGCACACGTATGGCCGAGCTGCGCAAGGCGCTGGGCCGTGGAGAGACCGCGGTGATGAATGTCGATGAGAACGATCGCCTGCTCTGGGCGGCGGTCACCTCCAACGACCGCGAGCTTATCCTCGTGTCTGCGGACGCCCAGGCGATTCGTTTCAACGAGGAAGAAGTCCGTGCGTCCGGTCTCGGCGCTGGAGGAGTGATGGCGATCAAGTTGGCCGACAGCGATCGCCTGGTGGGCGCCGGACTGGTCAACGACGGCCTGCTTCTCACCGTCACGCGGAATGGCTACGGAAAAATCTCCAAACTGTCGACTTATCCAGCACAGAAACGGTACGGTTCCGGCATCGTAGCCGCTAAATTGAGTGCAGGTACCGGACCGCTCGCGGCGGCGGGTGTGGTGGAGCAGGACCAGCAGGTCATTCTGGTCACCGAAAAGGGCGCGGGCAAGCGGCTCAAAGTGACTGCTTTCGCGGAGATGGGGCGGGCTACCAGCGGGAAACGTCTGGTGGAGTTGCCAGCCAATGAAACGATCCGTGGCGCAGTCTTCCTGGCGGGCAATGTGCGCGG
>CAZPTF010000049.1:5998-16872 GCA_964589015.1 uncultured Anaerolineae bacterium | reverse complement strand
GTCGATTGCCGCGATGATTCTGACCACCGAAGCGCTGATCTCCGACATTCCGAAGGACGAGCCTCCGATGCCTGCCGGCGGCGGTGGTATGGGCGGAATGATGTAGTCTCAGGTTTTTCTGGGACACAACGATGCGTTATCCGAGCCCTTCCGTCAAGCGGAAGGGCTTTTTCTGTTTTCCACAACCACTTGATAGGTTTCTGTCAGGTAAAATTTCATTTTCTATTTGCAAAATAGCATCCGATGGGTTACAATTAGGGATGACCTTGATCACGAGGTCGATCGACAAGACCTGCTCGCTGAGTTGATGTATTGACTATGAAAGAACTTCCAGACCTATATCGTATTCTACAGGTGGACCCAAGCGCAGAGGCGGACGTCATATATGCGGTGTACAGACGCCTCGCGCGCAAATATCATCCCGACGTCAATCCCTCGGCGGATGCCAATCGGCAGATGCAGGAAATCAATATGGCGTATGAAGTCCTGGGCAATCCGGAACGGCGGCTGGAATATGACCGACGCCATCGTTTGCCCGGGGCCCGGTACCATGACGCCTCGCGAAAACGCTCCCGAACAACACGGCCCGGACGTTCCAGGACGCGCTGGTATGCCGCAGAAGAAGGTTCTGCGCGTCCCCGGCTGGTAGCCTCACCCGAAATGCTTGAAATAGGCTCTTTACCAAGAGGAGGGCAGCAACAGGTTTCGTTCAAGGTTGAAATGACGCATGGACGAAAGATCCGGGGACGGGTCCTCTCCAATCAGTCGTGGATCAGGATCACGTCGCAAAAGGATCTGCACGACTTGAGTGAAACAATCGTCGAGCTAATCATCGATACATCGCAGCTTCGAGATGGTGTGCGGCACTATGGTTCGGTATCAATCGAGTCGCTCGCGTATGGGGGTCTCACCGTTCCCGTTTCGGTCTACGTTCAGGAAGAACCCAAACCGCAGTTGCGTGTCGAGCCCAAATTCGTGCAGTTCGACCTGGTAAAAGCGGGAGACCCCGCAGTCGTCGACTCGATTCGCCTTTGGGATGAGGCGGGTTTGCCCATGTCCGGTTCGCTGCACGTCAAGCCAAGCTGGCTCAAGACAGATGTCGTCGACTTCGATGGCGTGTGCGACCTGCGCGTATGTCTGACTGCCGATGTCGCGAACCTGCGCCCCGGGCAGACCTACAGCGGACGGATCGAGGTACATGCTTCGAATGGGCGGGGGACAATTGTCGTGAAAGCCACGGTATTACCACAAGCCAAGTCGCTGCCCGATCTGATGAACGAGAGCGAGTGGGGGGAGTTTCTGTCCCAGTTGGAAGCATCGACTGAATGGGAACAGAATTTTCTGCAAGTAGTCACACTTCAGGCTCGGCAGAAGGGATGGAAGCCCACGCACACACAACGCGCGATGCTCGAAGGAATGTGGCGCAGGCTTATGGAGAAAAGCTGCTAAAAGATGGATATTGGAGTAGTCAAACTAATCGATATTGATAGAGAGATGCGCGGTTCCTATCTCGACTATGCCATGAGCGTAATCGTGGCCCGCGCTTTGCCGGATGCACGGGATGGGCTTAAACCCGTGCATCGCCGCATTTTGTACGCCATGCACGATATGGGGCTCCGTCCAGGCACGCCCTACAAAAAGAGCGCACGTATCGTCGGTGAGGTCCTCGGTAAGTATCATCCGCATGGCGATTCCGCCGTGTACGACGCCATGGCGCGCATGGCGCAGGATTTCTCCATGCGCTACATGTTGGTGGATGGGCAGGGAAATTTCGGCTCCATCGATGGCGACAGTCCCGCGGCGATGCGCTACACCGAAGCGCGTTTGTCCCGCATTTCAGCGGAAATGCTCGTCGATCTGGAAAAAGAAACCGTCAACTTCATCGACAACTTCGACGGCACGCTGCAGGAACCGGCGGTCTTGCCGGCAAAGCTGCCTAACCTGTTGTTGAACGGCGCG
This sequence comes from uncultured Anaerolineae bacterium, assembly GCA_964589015.1. Taxonomy (GTDB): domain Bacteria; phylum Chloroflexota; class Anaerolineae; order DAOTYC01; family DAOTYC01; genus CAZPTF01. Next base: position 14,913 of record CAZPTF010000049.1, on the reverse strand, counting down.
TCGGGCATTGCCGTTGGCATGGCTACCAATATCCCACCGCACAATCTGCGAGAGATTTGTGACGCCATCGCCATGCTGATCGATCACTACGACAATCCCGAAGAAGTCGCCGTCGAGGACTTGATGGCCTTCGTCCTGGGGCCTGACTTCCCGACTGCCGGGGTGATCCAGGGCAAGGAGGGCATCCGCAGTGCGTATGCAACTGGCAGAGGACGCATTGTGGTGCGTGCGAAGACAGATATCGAGGAGATGCGCGGAGGACGCCATCGTATTCGTGTTACCGAAATCCCCTATCAGGTCAACAAGGCATTGCTCATCGAGAAAATCGCCGCGCTAGTCCGCAGCGGCCGGTTGGACAGCATTTCGGACTTGCGTGATGAGTCGGATCGTCATGGGTTACGGATTATCATCGAGCTCAAACGGGGAGCCCAACCGCGCAAGGTGCTCAATCAGTTGCTCAAATACACCCCGCTGCAAACGACATTCAGTATCAATATGCTGGCGTTGGTCGATGGTGAACCCCGGCTCATTTCCTTGCGGCGCGCATTGCAGATCCACATCGATCACCGGCACGAGGTGATCACGCGGCGCAGCGAGCATGAACTCAAGAAGGCACGGCACCGCGCGCATATCCTGGAAGGTCTGCTGATCGCACTCAACCATCTGGACGAGGTCATCGCGCTGATCCGCCAATCCCCCGATGCCGACGTCGCCAAAGACCGCCTGATGGAGAGATTCGGGCTCACAGAGATACAGGCTCAGGCGATTCTCGATATGCAATTGCGACGTTTGGCTGCCCTGGAACGCGAGAAGATCGAACAAGAGCATGCCGAGATACTGAAACAGATCGCCTATCTGGAGGATCTCCTGGCTCATCCGCACAAAATCCTGGCTCTCATCAAAGAGGACGTCCTGTACTTGAAGGAGAAATATGGCGACGAGCGCAGAACCACGATCTCCTCGGACGAAGCGGAAGATTTCAGCCAGGAAGACCTCATCGCGGACGAGGAGATGTTGATCTCAGTCACGCAGCGCGGCTATATCAAGCGCGTGCCAGCAAAAACCTATCGCAGTCAGGGGCGCGGGGGACAGGGTGTGACTGGCATGGTCACCCGTGAGGAGGATGCCCTGCTCGAAATTCTGACGGCTTCGACATTGGATGACATTCTCTTCTTCACTGACAAGGGACGCGTCTTCCGGCAGAGGGTGCACCAATTGCCGGAAGCCGAGCGCCAAGCCAAAGGGATGGCTTTGATCAATATCCTCAATCTCGGGGCCGATGAACGCGTCACAGCTACCGTGGCCGTCCCGAACTACAGCGACTCGGCCTACCTGACCATGGCCACAGTCCGTGGCAAGGTCAAACGCTCTCGCTTGGCGGAGTTCTCAGCGATTCGCCCCAGCGGTATCATTGCCATCAGTCTGGAAGAAGATGACTATTTGGGCTGGGCGAAGCTGACGCACGGAGACCAGGAGTTCGTCATCGTGACGGAACGGGGAAAGGCGATCCGGTTCTCTGAGACGGAGATCCGTCCGCAAGGGCGCACGGGAGGAGGCATCCGCGGTATCCGCCTGGCGCCCGGAGACCGCGTTACCAGTGTGGACATTGTCATTCCCGACGCCAACCTGTTGGTCATAACGACGCTTGGGTACGGTAAACGTACACCGCTTTCGGCGTACTCTGTGCAGCACCGTGGTGGTGGCGGAATCGGGACGATAACGTCATCGTTTGACAAGACCGGTCCGCTTGCAGCGGCACGCGTGGTCAGAGAAAGCGACCAGGTATTGTTCGTTTCGGCTGAGGGCATGGTGATTCGACTGCCGGTAGCGTGTCTGCCTGTCACCGGGCGGATGACGCGAGGAGCACGCATCATGACGCTAAAGGGAGAGGACCAGGTCGCTTCCATGACGCGCGTCAGTGCGCCCACGGCTTCTTCAACAACTGCGAACAATGCTGCTGTTGAAGTCTGCACGGATGACGGTGTGGCGAACGAGGCGGCTCCAGAGCTGAGTTCTTGACCGGATCGCTGATGCGGGTGTGTGGAGTTGGTCGTCGATAGACGATTCGCACAGGTTCAGTTTGTCTGGGTGTTGGTAGCAATGTACGGTGTGGAAGATACGATCGCGGCCGTTTCCACGCCGGTCGGCGAAGGTGGGATCGGCATTGTAAGACTGAGCGGTGGGCAGGCGCTGGAGATCGCGAGCAGCTTGTTTGTGGCTGCGCGGACCGACCATAGTTGGCAAAGTCAGCGGCTCTACTATGGCCACGTGGTCGATCCGGCTTCCGGGAAGCGTGTCGATGAGGTGCTCGTCAGTTACATGCGGGAACCGCACAGCTATACCCGTGAGACCGTGGTGGAAATCAACTGCCACGGCGGCGTTGTCCCATTGCAGGAGATTCTGCGCCTGTGTCTGCGGCAAGGTGCGCGGCAAGCGTTGCCCGGCGAATTCACCCTCCGGGCCTTCCTGAACGGTCGCGTCGACCTCAGCCAGGCCGAAGCGGTTCTCGATGTGATCCGCGCCAAGACCGATACCGGACTGAGAGTGGCGCTGAGACAACTTGACGGGCAACTTTCCGACCGTGTCAAGAGCGCGCGCAGACGGCTGCTTGATGTGCTTGCCTATCTGACCGCCACGATCGATTTCACGGAACAAGAGGTGCCGCTCCAGGATATTGGACCGGACCTGTCTCTGGCGAAGGCTGAGCTGCAGGCGCTCCTGGAAGACGCAGACCGCGGCATCATATTCCGGCGGGGAATTCGCGCCGCGCTGGTGGGCCGTCCGAATGTCGGCAAGTCCAGTCTGCTCAACGCCCTGCTGCGCGTGAATCGCGCCATTGTGACGCCCATGCCGGGGACGACCCGAGATACGTTAGAGGAGACGTTGAACCTGCGCGGCATGCCGCTCGTGCTCATTGATACGGCTGGCCTCAACGACGCGGCGAAGGATCTCGTCGAGCAGTTGGGTATCGAACGGAGCCTCGCGGCGCTCACGCAAGCGGATATCGTTCTGTGGGTCATCGATGCGAGCAGTCCGTTGCAGGATGCGGACCGAGCAATTGCCGGCTTGATCCCGCAGCAGCCTGTGGTGATGGTACTCAATAAAGCCGATCTCCCGTTGATGGTGGAAAGCAGTGCATTGCCTCTCCCGGCCCCATGGGTGCAGGTCTGTGCCCTGACCGGCGAAGGGTTAGCTGACCTGGAAGATAAGATCGTGGAGACGATATTCGGGGAGAAGCTTTCCCTGTCCGATTCCGAGCTGCCGCTGGTCAATAGCCCGCGGCACAAAAATGCCATTGAACGCGCCCTGGCGCAGGTGTGCACTGCGCTTCAGTCGTACGAGCAGTCATTGCCGGCTGATTTCATCACCATCGATCTAACGACGGCATGTGATGCGCTTGGCGAGATCACTGGCGAGACAGTTGCGGAAAATTTGCTGGAAACGATATTCAGCAATTTCTGCATTGGTAAGTGAGGAGGAGAGACACGATGACCAAGACACAAGGCCGCCTGATCAAAATACTGGCTGCACTCAACATCCTGATTTTTGCCGGTGCAGCCTGGCTGTTGTGGTATGTCTGGCCCGTCCTGGTTGAGTCTCCCATCCCTGTAGTGCCTACCAGTTCTTTCGTTGTCCCGGTAGCTGCGCCGACACTGACGCCGGAGACTACAGAGGAGGAATTCGCCGAGCTTGACCTGGCTACGCCTCCCCGTGTGATTCCCGCGATATCTCCGTCAGCGACCCTGGTCTTGTCGAGAACATCTGCAGTAGCTGCCTACATGACACCCACCCCACAGGATTTGATTTGGCCCTCCAAACAACTTGAGAATAACGCAAACAGCGCGGCTGGAGAATGGGGAGCTCCCACACCGCTGCCGTCGGTCAAGTTGTCACCCCAACAAGTCAACATCTTGGTGATGGGAGCCGACTACCAGAAGGGCAAAGGGCACTGGCGCACTGACACCATAGTTGTTATCACGATCGACCCGGTAAGGCAAACGATTCGCTTGCTGTCGATCCCGCGCGACTTGTGGGTTTACATCCCGGGATACGGGCACGAGCGGATCAACACGGCCGACTTCTTAGGAGAGCGCACAGATGTTAACAATGGGCGCGCTGACCTCATCCGCCAGACGATCGAGCTCAACTTCGGCATTCCGATTCACTACTTTGCGCGCATCAACTATGATGCATTCGAGAAGATCATCAACACGTTGGGTGGGGTCAGCGTCCAGGTCGATTGTCCACTGCAAGAGACTTTCCAGGATAGCCGGTCGCCGACGGGTTGGAGCCATTTTTCCATCGAGCCTGGCATCCACCACATGGATGGATGGACCGCCCTCGTCTTCGCTCGCCTGCGCAAAACGACCAGTGACTTCGATCGGATTCGCCGGCAGCAAGCCATCATGAAGGGTGTCTGGCAGGGCACGTTGGCTGCTGACGTGATCCGCGATGGTCCACGGCTGTACGGTGTGTTGAAAGATTCCGTGGAGACCGATCTGAATCTGCAGAATATATTGGCGCTGGGGTACGTCGCCGTTCGGGTCAGTCCATCCAGCATCCGTTCATATTACGTCGATCGATCCATGGTCCGAAGCTGGACGACACCAGCGGGAGCTGCGGTGCTGTTGCCCGTCCCCGAGCACATCGCAGAGACCGTTCAAGATATGTTCTCTGACCGTGAAGCGGTGGAAGAGATCGTCGAGCACGAAAAGGCCCGCGTGAAGATACTGGATGGCATCGGGAACCCGGACAAGGCGGACCTTCTGGCTTCACAACTGCGTTGGAAAGGGCTCAGAGTCGTTCGCGTAGAGCCCGCAGACACGACAGATTATGCCCAGAGCGTCATTATCGATTATGGTACGTTCGAGAAGAAGCAGAGCCTGGATTGTCTCTGCGAGGTATTGGGCGTAGCGCCCGAATCCGTCGAGAAAGTAACCGATCCCACCAGCACAGTAGACTTTCTGGTCATTGTGGGTAATAGCTACGATCCGTGCAACCTGAGATAATCAGTGGTTTCTTTTTGCTCATCAAAGTGCTGGCAAAGGAGGTATGTGGAAACTGGAGACTTTGGAACTGGTTAGAAAGATCCTGGATATCATCGAAGACAAGAAAGGTAGTGACATTCTTGTATTAGACATACGCGAAATTTCCCTCTTGGCCGATTATTTCGTAATCTGCACGGCGGAGTCTGAGCGCCAGTTTGGAGCTATGGTGGATTCCATGATTTCCGAAATGAAAACGTATGGAGTCTACACGCTTGGGAGTGTTGAGGGAACACCGGATTCAGGTTGGATCCTGGTCGACTTCGGTGACATCGTCGTTCACCTTTTCAGTCCCAAACAGCGCGATTTCTATGCCCTGGAGAAGTTGTGGCGTGACTCCAAGGTGGTGGTGCACATGCAATAACACCCCTCGTGTAGTCGGCTGTGCTGAGGGCTGAAGCGAACCAAGGCCCTTTCAAGATCCATAACGGTTTCGCCTGGACGAAAGTGCTGAAGGATCTCTGTTGTCAAACTTTTGTTGCAGAATATATAAAAGAGTATTGAAATAATTTGCTTTTTCGCAGGATTCGTTGTACACTAATTGGACGGAATGTGGAGCGACACCACGGATGGTCAAAGACGGCGGGCAAAGCGCGTTGGCCATTGATGTATTTGGTTTGTCGCTGCGACCGTGTCAACGAACAAATGGGCCAAATGGTAGGTGACGGGACCAGATTTGAGGTCAGGAAGGACAGGGAGGTATCTCCTTTTCGAGAAGTGACATTCGATTGGGGTATCGTGATGGCATTTCTCGCGAAGGGCTTTAGGTTGGGCTGTGGAACTGAAATGAATGCATAGGAAGGGTTCCCGGTATTTCCTGGGGGTGAGTTCCCACCTGGTCGTGGGAAAGAGGTTGCGGGGCTGTACGTACGAAATGACCCTGATGTGTATGGGGCACTAAAAGCAGGCCAGAGAGTGCGTTTGGTATGTGCCACTCGGCTTGCCAGGTCCAGCGTTACGGCTATCAAACTACATGCTTGCTCACTTGAAGTGACTTTGAGGTCGTTAGGCTAATCAAAACGGATCGCTCTATTGAGCATTTGGTATTTTTAATACCAGTGGAGGAAAGGTCGAACGGTGATAGTCCAAATCGGTTCTCGTTCATTGAGGCTATTCCCGTGATTGTGGGCCTTAAGTTCCCGGAAGGTTCGTTGATCGAACGAAACGACTCTCTCGAACGTTTTGGTCGCTTGAGTTGTCAGCGGTATACCCAACCGCTTGTTTCAACCGTGTGTGTTGCTCGATACCAGAGAACTGGCGAAAGGGAGTAGTAATCGCATCAATGGTTCAGGCATGGACTCTTGGGCAGGAGTCTGTGCTCCAAGTCATTACTCCTCCTCTGGCGATGGGCAAACGCGGGTCTAAAGAGCATGTAGAGTCTCAGAGATAGCTGTGACTACGGATTGTCACGGCTTTTTTGCATTCTGGGAGCGGAATGGCAGGGACGATTACCGCACTTGAGATACAGAAAAACAAACCGCAGCGCGTGAATGTTTTCCTGGATGGAGAATTCGCTTTCAGTCTGGCTCTGGTATACGCTGCTCAGCTAAAACGCGGGCAGTATCTATCGGTAGAAGAGATTGGGATACTCCTGGCGCAAGATGAACGGGAGCAAGCGTACGATCAATCGCTGCATTTTCTGAGCTACCGGCCGCGAAGTCAGACGGAAGTCGCGCGATATCTCTCCAAGAAAGGCTGGAACGAGGCCGTGGTGAACCATGCAGTGGATCGCTTGCATCGTGCCGGGCTTCTGGATGATGTAGCCTTTGCGCAATTCTGGGTTGAGAATCGACAGCGATTCCGTCCGCGCAGCAGAGCCGCACTGCGGTACGAGTTGCAGTCTAAAGGGGTAACCGGTGAGATCGTCTCCATCGTGCTGGCGGATGTGGACGAGGAGGAGACTGCCTATAACCTGGCTTTCCGGAAGGCTCAAAGAGAACCCAGGCCGATGTCACGTGAGGCGCAACGCAAGTTAGGTCAATATCTGGCACGCCAGGGGTTTTCGTTTTCCGTAATCAACAACGTGTTACTTAGATTGGAAGAAGAGAAGGAATAAAGAACTGCAAGTTGGTTTGCCCCAATGTGAACTTGTTCGTGAAAAAAAAAGGATTTATCGGATCCAGCCTGATCATGATTTTGTTGCGCGAGAGTTCATTGGATATAGACCTCTCCTATAATCTGAAAGAAAGGTAACCTAAGAGATGATGTGGTTGATAATGCAAGGGCCCGGCAGTGGTGGACTGGGATTTTTGATCGTAGCCCTGATCGCGCTGATCGCGGTTGTGATCGGGGGTGGGCTGGGCTATTTCATCAAACAGTACACAGTCCGCTCCAAAATCCAGTCTGCCGAGGCTGAGGTCATCAAGATGATCTCGGAAGCTGAAACCAAATCGAAGGAACTTCTTCTGACGGCAAAAAGCGACGCATTGAAGATTCGCTCCGAAGCCGAAGAGGAGATGAAGAGAGGCAGACGAGACCTGCAGAAGCAGGAAGAGCGACTGCAGCAGCGCCGTGAGTCTCTCGACCGGCGTGTGGAGAATATCGAAAGCCGCGAACGGAAATTGGATCAGCAACAAACTCGTCTCGATCGCCAGCGCAGTGAACTGGACAAGTTGCGCCAGAAGCGCCTGGCTGAATTGCAGCGTGTCGCCAGTCTCACCCAGGAAGAGGCCAAACAGCTTCTGTTGGACGCCGTCCAGGAAGAAGCCCGGCAGGATTCCGCACGGATCATCCGCGAGGTGGAAGCTGCTGCACGCGAGGAAGGTGAACGCAAGGCACGCGAGATCATCACGCTGGCGATTCAGCGCTGTGCGGCCGACCAGGTCACCGAGACGACAGTCTCCTCCGTGCCCCTGCCATCCGACGATATGAAGGGACGCATCATTGGGCGGGGTGGTCGCAATATCAGGGCCATCGAGAACATCACTGGCGTCGACCTGGTAATCGACGATACGCCGGAAGCGGTCATCCTGTCCAGCTTCGATCCTGTCCGCCGTGAGATTGCCCGCGTCGCGCTGAGCAAGCTCATTGTGGACGGTCGAATTCACCCGGCACGGATCGAGAAGGTCGTCGACAAGTCCAGAGAAGAAGTCGAGGCCATCATCCGTGAAGAAGGCGAGCGCGTTGCATTGGAAGCAGGTGTGCCCGGAGTGCACCCCGAGTTGATCCGGCTGTTGGGCCGTTTGAAGTACCGGACGAGCTATGGGCAGAACGTCCTGACCCATTCGCTGGAAACGGCCATTCTCGCCGGAATCATGGCGGAGGAACTGGGTGCTGACGTGGCAATCGCCAAAGAAGGGGGGCTCCTGCACGACATCGGTAAGGCAGTCGACCATGAAGTTGACGGGCCGCATGCGGCGATCGGGGCCGACATCGCCAGAAGATATGGTAAGTCGGCGCGCGTCGTGAATTGTATTGCAGCCCATCACAGCGAAGAAGCAGCGGAATCATTGGAAGCCGTGTTGGTTTCGGCGGCGGATGCTATTTCCGGTGCTCGACCCGGTGCGCGCAGAGAGAGCCTGGAAAGCTACGTCAAGCGGCTCAAGGCCCTCGAAGAGGTCGCCAATTCCTTCCAGGGTGTTGCACAGTCATTCGCAATTCAGGCAGGCCGTGAGGTACGCATCATCGTGAAGCCGGAGGAGATCGACGACTTGGATGCCATTCGCTTGTCCAAAGACATTGCGAAACAGGTCGAGGAGAGCTTGGAGTATCCGGGGCAGATCAAGGTCACGGTCATCCGCGAGACGCGGGCAGTAGATTACGCCAAGTAAGCACCACACGCATACGGTGATTTTCGAGGGAGGCAGCCCGCACTTGCGGATTGCCTCCTCCTTTATTGCCAGGCGGTCACCGTGCCGCCCGCGCATAGCG
>CAZPTF010000049.1:0-5898 GCA_964589015.1 uncultured Anaerolineae bacterium | reverse complement strand
TGCCGCCCGCGCATAGCGAACGCTTTGCATCAAACGAGAGTGTGCGGTATAATCCGCTCATCAACAGCGAAATGTGTGTCCGGAGACGTTTCTCTGTGTGTTCATTGTACCGCGCATTTGTGGAGGGGTAATCATGGAAAAGGGAAGGCACATAAAGATCGGTGGAATCATGCAGAGCACCGACCTGGGAATGATCGGGATGATGTCGGCACCCGATCGGCCGGGCATCGCCAGCGCCATCATGGATGCGTTGGGACAGCATGGCGTCAACGTCGAGTTCATTGTGCAATGCATCGACCTGAACAACATGTCTAACATTGTCTTCTGCATCAAGGAAGCCGTGCTGGAACAAACCATGGCCTTGCTCAAAGAAGTGCAAGAAAACGTTGGTGCACAGCGCGTGATCATGAATCGCAACGTAGCAATCGCATCGATCTTTGGCCCTGACTTTCGGCAACGTCCCGGAATTGCCGGTGCGATGTTCAAAGCTTTGGCCGATCAGGGCATCAACATCATGGCCATCAGCACCTCGATTTCTACGGTATCTTGCGTGATATCTGCGGATGATCTGCCCAAAGCGGTGCAGGCCATTCGCAATAACTTCGAGTTGCCCTGAAACAGATTACCAAACGGCTAAGGTGAGATAATAGAAGACGATTGGCACACTGAACAGTAAGCTATCAATCCGATCCAACGCCCCACCATGTCCGGGGATCAGGTTGCTCGAGTCTTTGATCTTGACTTGTCGCTTGAACATCGACTCAGCCAGGTCCCCAAGCGGTGTGATCAGCGCAACAAGCATGCCCAGAACGAGACCGTGCCACCAGGGCAATCCTAACACCAGGCCAATCAACAGCATCGACAATGTTCCGGTGACCCAGCCCGCGATGGTCCCTTCCCAGCTTTTCTTGGGGCTTAATCGCGGGCAGCATTTGTGTTTCCCCCACTTGATGCCAATGAAGTAGGCGCCGGAATCCCCGACCCATACCGGTACACAAGCCAGGATTATCCAGCCCAGTCCATCAGGCAGATCACGCAATTGCAGGAACAGGTTCCCCATCCATCCCAGATAAAGAGCCCCGGCCACGGTCAGCGCCCAATCACTGGCGGGTTTGTCGGTAACCCCTGTTTCATAGGCGATCAAATGCCAGATCAGGGTCAACAACAAAGCAGCCGTCACAATAATATCCGTGACGGGAACCTCGGGAAACTGCGCCGTCAGAAGTAAGGCCAGACTGAACAGCACGCCAAGCGGGGTTGCTGGATGATATCCCCCCGCTTTCATGAGCTCATAGAACTCATAGGTCGCCAGACCAATGATCACCGCGATAGCAACAAAAAACCACCAGCCACCCAGATAGGCGAACAGGGCTGCCAGTGGTATCATGATCGCTGCACTCCAGATCCGTGTCAGCATGAGGCTTCCTTTCCGCAGTCAGACCGTTTCAGCTGAAACCCGCACGTCCGTGTGCCCCCGCCAGAAAAAGCTGTGCGCCGGAACGTAACCCAAGTCAGCTCTCGGCGGACGGCACGAGACCAAAGCGCCGTTCGCGTTTGCTATAAGACAGCAACGCCGCATACAACTCGTCCTCACCAAAATCTGGCCAGAACACCGGTGTGCTGTAGTATTCGGCGTAGGCTGCCTGCCAGATCAAGAAATTGCTGAGCCGCCAATCCCCTCCTGTACGAATGATCATGTCCGGATCGGGCTGCCCGGCTGTATAGAGGTAACGACTGAATACCTCCTCGTTCAGCGTCTCGGGGGCCACACCCTCCCGGATGATCCGTTTGACCGCATGCAATATTTCATCCCGGCCACCATAATTGAACGCGACGTTCAGGACAAGCCGGTCATTCGCCTTGGTGAGAGCAATGGCCTGCAAGACCTTCTTTTGGAGCCCGCCTGGAATGCCTTCCAGTTCCCCGATATGGCGCAATTGCACGCCGTTGCGATGGAGGTCGGTCGCCTCACGGTCGATGACTTCGCCGAGAATGCGGATCAACCCAATGACTTCGGCTTTGGGCCGCCCCCAGTTCTCCGTGGAGAAGGCGTAGATCGTCAAAATCTTGACCCCGAACTCTACACAAGCGCGCAAGACACGACGAATATTCTCCGTCCCCGCCCTGTGACCTGCCAAACGAGGCAAACCACGCGCCTGAGCCCAGCGTCCGTTGCCATCCATGATGATGGCAACATGATGCGGAACCTTCGCTAAGGGGTCCCTTTGTCCTGAGCCTTGTTGTGCAGTCATAGCTGAGCCTCTCACCCCATCCTGGTCATGCAGGCGGAGTAATCAGACCTCCATTACCTCTTCTTCCTTGGCCTTGCCTATCTCGTCCATTTGTTTCACGTAGCCATCAATCATCTCTTGGAGATCGTCGCGACCGCCAAACATCTCATCTTCGGAGATCATCTTCTCTTTTTCCATCTCCCGTAGATCATCCATCGCTTCGCGACGAATATTGCGCAGGGCGACCTTTCCCTCTTCTACACGCTTATTGACCAACTTCACCAGGTCACGGCGCCGTTCTTCTGTCAGGCGAGGGATATTCAGCCGGATGATGTGCCCATCATTCGAAGGGGTCAATCCCAAATCGGATTTCATGAGCGCTCGCTCGATGTCGGCCAGCGCCTTTGCATCCCAGGGCCTGATCGTAAGAAGACGAGGTTCCGGTACCGCGATCGTCGCCAACTGATTGAGCGGCGTCGGGACACCATAGTAATCCACCCGCACCCGTTCGACCAGTGCGGGCGATGCCCGCCCCGTACGCATGGCCATGAGGTCGGTCTGTAGCGACTCAACGGCCTTGTCCATCCGTCCTTTGACCTCGTTGACAAGATCTTTGATCATGGATATCACCTCCGCAGGCAGATATCTGTGTCTAAAGCTGACAAGACAGCAGGAGCATCAACTCGAGATGAGCGTTCCGATTGCCTGGCCCATCACCACGTTTTCCAGCGTATTGGGATGCCACAGACTGACGACGATGATCGGCATTTGGTTATCCATACAGAGCGACAGCGCCGTGCTGTCCAGCACTCCTACGCGGAGATTCAACGCTTCGATGTAGCTGATGCGTTCGAATCGGGCCGCTTCAGGATTAACCAGCGGATCGGCGTCATACACGGCGTCGACCTTGGTCGCCTTGATAAGCACGTCAGCATCGATTTCCATAGCGCGGAGCGCAGCAGCGGAATCCGTCGTGAAGTAAGGGTTTCCAGTACCCGCACCGACAATCACCACCCGGCCTTTTTCGAGGTGCCGGATGGCGCGAAGACGAATATACGGTTCGGCGACTGCGCGCATCTCGATGGCTGTTTGCACCCGTGTGGTGACGCCAATCCGCTCGAGAGCGTCCTGCAAAGCCAGACCGTTCATGACCGTCGCCAACATACCCATGTGATCGGCGGTTGCCCGTTCCATGCCGTGGGCCAGCCCATCGCGTCCCCGCCAGATATTGCCGGCGCCCATCACAATTGCAACCTCGATGTCCATGTCGTGGACGCGCTTGATCTTGTACGCCAACTCCTCGGCACGGTCGGGATCAATCCCAAACCCCTGTGGTCCCGATAAGGATTCACCACCTATCTTGACCAGAATTCGCCTATATTTGACGTCCGGCATGCCCCCATACCTCCTCGCCAATATCACTCACCGGCCACCCGTTCCTGAGCTGCGATCAGGATCCGAATGTTACCTGTCGTGGGCGCAGTTGTGATTATGCTGGATGATCGGCAACATCACCCAGCATAATCAACGGCCATACGTGGGTTATTCTGCTGCGCCCCCACCCAACTCGAAACGGACAAAGCGCTTGACAACGATGTTCTCGCCCAGCTTGGCAATCATTTCGAGAATCAGTTGCTCCACAATCTTGTCGCTGTCTTTGATACATGGTTGGTTCAGCAGACACACTTCCTCGTAGAACTTCTTGACCTTTCCCTCGACGATTCTATCGACGACTTGGGGAGGTTTGCCCTCTTCCGCTACCTGAACGCGGTAGATCGCTTTTTCTTTCTCCAGCACTTCTTCAGGAACATCTTCGGGCTTGACGTAGAGAGGCCGCGAAGCCACAACTTGCATGGCCAGATCATGCACCAATTCCTTGAACTCTGCTGTCCGGGCCACGAAATCTGTTTCGCAGGTCACCTCGATCAACGAACCCATTCGCCCACCGGAGTGCACATACGCTTCAACGAGACCTTCCTTCGTTGCCCGGCTAGTTTTGTTCGCGGCCTTGGCCAGCCCTTTTTCGCGCAGATATTCGACGGCTTTGTCAAAATCACCATTCTGCTGCTCCAGCGCCTTCTTGCAGTCCAGGATGCCCGCCCCAGTGGCCTGACGAAGGTCCTTCACCATATTTGCAGAGATTTCCACCAACCTATCCTCCTCAGTATCGCGATTATGTATAAGTGCTGTGCGGATAATATCCGATTCGTTTTGAGCGCAAAGGAAGGGGGATTTGTGTGCAGCATTCTTTTCCCCCTCCCAACCCTTCACCACCAACCTGTACGCCGAGGTCCATTCGCCCAGCGCCGGCAGTCTATTCGTCAGTTCCGGAGCAAATGATCAGTCTGCATCCGCCAAATCATCGTCTGAGTCGGAGATGTAGTCCTCATCGTCCGACTTATCGTCCGGCGAATACTCATCATCCTCTCCGAGCCGCAGTTTGGCCAGAGTTGACGGCCCGAGATACTGCTCGTCATCGCGCAGCCGTTCCTGCGTTTCTTCGTCTTCCTGTTCTGCCAGAGTGGCAGCACGGATTTCCTTCCCTTCAATCGCTGCATCTGCAATTCGGGCAGCAATGAGTTTGATGGCCCGAATTGCGTCATCGTTCGCAGGAATCACATAATCGATATGATCCGGATCACAGTTGGTATCCACGAGGGCGATTACCGGGATATTCAGCGTGTTAGCTTCCTTGACCGCCAGCGCTTCTCGCCGGGTATCCGTGACAAACAACAGATCGGGTACGCGGCGCATGTCGCGCATACCACCAAACCGGCGATTCAGCTTGGCAATCAACCGCTCCGCATCCAGGGCTTCCTTCTTCGTCAGCCTGCCGAATTCACCGCGTTCCCTTTGGGCTTCCATATCCTTCATTTTCTCGATGCGGCGATACATCGTTCGGAAGTTAGTCAGCGACCCACCCAACCATCTCTGATTCACGTACGCCATTCCGCATCGTTCCGCCTCGGTCTGGATCGTCTCCTGGGCTTGCTTCTTCGTTCCGGCGAACAGGATGGTCCCACCCTGACTCACCGTGTCGCGGACCGTGTTGTAGACGCGCTCGATGCTGCTCATCGTCTGCTGCAGATCGATGATGTGGATCCCATTGCGCTCTGTGAAGATGTACTGCTTCATCTTCGGGTTCCAACGACGAGTGCGATGTCCAAAGTGGACACCGGCTTCCAACAATGCCTTCATTTGAATGACAGCCACAATACTTCCTCCCCGTTTCGTTAGTTCGTCCGCCTATCGCATTCCAACCAAGAACTCCCGAGAAAGTTTCGCCAGGAGCACGGCTTGATCGGTTGACAGGCGTGCAGAATGAATTTGAACTCGTAGTTCAGACGTTTAGTATATCATACCATTCACTAACTGGCAAATGAGCTGGTGCTTAGAAACGGGAGCGGACAGGAAAGGGCCAGGCGAAAGACCCGCAGAGTACGGAGGAGGATGTATTTGTCCAGGCGTCCCATCGAGGGGTGCGTCCGGAAATTTTGGGGCTAGCAAGCAATGGACAGGGCGTGTTTGCAGCGTAATCTGCCAGGTTCACACGAATATCTGCGTGGCGGTCAAGACTGTGTGTCAATCTCCGCCGCTACCGTCGTTGTCCCACGAGTGCTGTGCCTGGGCGGACCGTGTGCTGGTCTGCACCGCAGTAGATTGCCAC
>CAZPTF010000048.1:0-17138 GCA_964589015.1 uncultured Anaerolineae bacterium | reverse complement strand
TTCGTCGGAAATCTCGCTCCCGAATTCCTCCTCAAATGCCATGATGAGCTCAACCAAATCCAGAGAATCGGCTTCCAAATCTTCGCGAAAACTGGATTCCAGTGTGATTCCGTCTGCATCTACACCTAACTGCTCGGCGGTAATACTGATGACGCGCTCTTCGATATTCTCCATGTTATCCTACAACCTCCTCTGTTTTTCTGTTATCCGAACTCTTATTCGAACCCATTCTACCAGCCTTAACGACATCCGTCAATTCAGCCTATGCAACATTAGAAACACACGTGCCTTGCAGAAGTTACGAGCAGCCAATGTGATTGGTGCGCTTACTGTTGATACAACTCCTGGTTCTTCAAATGCTCTTCCCAAGTCGCTGCAAACGCGTGCGAGCCATCACCGCGCGAGTAGAAGAACAGGTAATCCGTCTGTGCCGGTGCAATGGTCGCTTCGATTGCCGAGATACCCGGATTACAGATCGGGCCAGGCGGCAAGCCGGGAATCAAGTAAGTGTTCCACTCCGAATCCACCCCAACCAGATCCTCCAGCGGCAGCGGCGTCTTCCACCATTGCTTCGAGTCTGGCTGATAGCCCAACGCATATTGCACCGTCGGGTCAGACTCCAACGCTTTGCCCTGCGACAGCCGGTTCAGGTATACGCTCGCAATCACCGGACGCTCATCCGGAATCACCGCCTCGCGCTCCACAATCGCCGCGAGGGTCACCACATCGTAGATGCTCTTGTTCTGTTGTTTCACGGCATCGCGCATCCGCTGATCGAACCGGCGTCCGAAGTTGTCCAACATGACCTGCACAATGGTCTGAACGCCCGAATCTCTCGGGACGCGATAGGTGTCTGGGAACAGGAACCCTTCCAAACTGCTAGACGCGCCGGGAGGCCGCTCGGCCAGGAAAGGATACTTGGTGCTCAATCCTTCCTGGGTGATACCCTGACGGACGAAAGTGATGAACTCCTGCGCATCTACGATATCATTCGCCGCCAGATGCTCGGCGACCTGTTCCATACGCCAACCTTCCGGGACTGTGAACACGACTTCGTCTACCGTGCTGTGTTGCAGGCTCTCCGCAATCTCCGGCATCGTCATGTTCGCGCGCAGCAGATAATTGCCAGCTTCGAGCTTTGAATCCAATTGATTGTGCCGCATGTACAGGTTGAACAAATCCGGGTCCGCCACCAGACCTGCCTGCGCCAAGTTCGACGACACCGCTGCGGCGGTTTCTCCCTGCTCGATGACGAACGAAACCATCTCATCCGACTGCCCTGCTGCCCGGTTAACGTCACCCTGTCTGATCTGCAGGTATGTCCCAAGCAGAATTCCCTCGATCGAAGTATCCCGTGGCGCCGCATTCTCTGCCGGCGAGGGTACCGGACGAGATGTCGGTACCGTGGCAGGCTGAGGACTGGTCCCAATCTTACCTCCGCTCAACCCATACCACCCCACCCCGCCACAAACCAGCAACATGGCAGCGGCGGCGACCACAAACAGCACGGTTCTGAGAATTGTGTCGAAAAGACTTCTTATTCGATCCATAAATCTATCACCTCATCATGCACGAGCCGTTCAGGACTGGTTCTCGTCGCTATGCCGACGGTTGGCAGTATCAAGATAGCTCTGCAGAATGATCGTTGCCGCAACTGCGTCCACACGATCACGTTGTTTTTTTCGAGGTCCTCCCGTAACGCGCATGACTCCAAGCGCATCAACGGTACTGTACCGCTCATCTTCGAAATCGATGGGAATCGCCAGCGTTTTGGACAGAGTGCGCCCGTATCGCCGCACCCGGCGGGCTTGTGGGCCTATTTCGCCCTCCAGAGTCAAGGGCAAACCAATCACCAGTCGCGCTACGTGCCATTTTTCGATCAGTCCGGATATTGCCTGGAAATCCTCCTGCTTGGACCGCCTGTGGATCACCTCGAGCGGACGAGCCAACAAGCCTTTCTCGTCGCTCACAGCCACACCGATCCGCTCTTCACCTACATCCAGACACAACACCCGCATCTAGCTCCCCTCTGTCTGGACGCGAAGTTGAATCCGGAAGGGAAAGAAGGGCACGCGCCCCAACCAGTCGGGCACAACGGTGATGGATGGTGGTTCCCGCAGCACGTAATTGCGCGTCAAGTAATCCAGTGCAAGGTCTACCGGTTTACCCTGGATCTCCGAGATGACTTCAGCTCGGGGCACCCGGTAACCGATGTTACCAAGCACACGCATCTTGAATACCACCGCACCATCGTCGTTCACTGCCAACACCTCACCGGGCTGAAACGTCAGCCCTTGCGGCAGCAAGCGGTAGTTCGGATCGATGTCGTTTTCCAACTGGTACAGGATCAGGGCATTCGCATTATACCCACCGATCACTGTGCCACGTGCAGCAACACGCATTTTCAGCCCCAACACATCGGCCTGCTCGCCGACAAACCGGTCATAGGTCTCATCCAACGGAAATACGTTGATCGACTCCTCCGGGATGAACTCCTGTTCACCAAGTTGGCCTTGCAGTTCCGATATCGCCTGTTGACGCAACTGCTGCAACAGAATGGAGCGCACCTGGTCCTTATCCGCCTGGGTGACGATACCGACTTGCCGCACCCCACCACCGGACATGGCCAAGTCATTGACCACGTTGATTTGCGATGCGAGCGGGCCTTCAACACGGTTGATCAAAAAGGGCTGTACATTGCCGCTGGGACCGGGATCCATCGCGATGACGCTCGCCTCCATTGTCGCACCCTTCGGGCCGGGGACAGTCACCTGCTCGACGGTGGTGAAACGGATCGGTGTTCCTGCAGATGTGGACACGACGGTGCCGACCGGGACGTTCACCGGCTCAGCGAGCTGATTGACGAGCACGACCTTGCCCCTCGCGCGGCTGTCGGGAGAGTCGCGCTTGGCTGAGGTAGGTATCTGCGTGGAAGCTTCAACTTCGACGCCCAACAGCCGTGCAGGGACCACTCCTGCTTCGTAATCGATCTGATCCACATTGGGATCAGCAGTAATTTCGATCATCCGTTCGATCGGCTCGGTGACCGGGGCCATTGCCACGGTGGCGCCGGGTAACACCATCAGCGCGCCCCCACCCAGCAGAACCAACACCACCAGAAACAGCAGTGAAGCAATGATGGTCTGCAAAATGCGTGGGGATTCCATCTTCATCTGCCAGGCCGACTTCTTGCGGCGCCGTGGTTTTTCCAGACGGCGTTGCAGAACGGGGACCGCATCCACCTCATCCTTACCGGGCCAATCAACCTGTCGCGCCCGCTCGACATTGAAGAACGTGGGCAACCCGACTTCGTAAGCGAGATCGCGCGTTGTCCGGTCTGCGGTCACCAGCGCGATTTCCTTCCCCAAATCGACTCCGTACCGCTGTAAAACCTTCAGATTCACTTTGCTGCGCAACACCCGAGACCGCGGATGGACAACCAGAATCACGCGTCTGGCTATCGACCAACTCAACATCTCACGGATGATCGGCAAATCATCGCTCGCTTCCAGATAGAAAACTTGCTCTGCACTGCTTTGCCTTTGTTCTTTCAAACAGACCAACCTCCGGAATAAACTCTTAGATTTCTGCGAATTACCCGTTCCAGCATGTTCCTGAGGGGATCTTCCGCGCGTTTACGCGGCAACGCCCAACGCGCCAATGCGGCGCCCGTGGTCATTTCCCGTCCCCACGACTGCAATGTGCGATTGAATACACTGGGAATATGCCCCGGACCCGTCGGCTGTATCTCCGGGTAACGGATGAAACTCAAATGGCGCAACCAGGGGAAATGACGCGCTGCCTTAACAACGTCCTCCAGTTCACTTCCCCCACCACACAAATAGATATAGGGGGGCAGGCTGCTTTTGGCCGCAATTGTCGCCAACGCCGCCTCGACACGTGCCAACCATTCGACCAGCCCGTGCCACAGCACCCTGGTGACGAGCTCATTCGATTCGTCCTCCAGGTAGCCCAGGCTGTAGCGCAGTTTGAGCGCCTCCGCTTTGTCTTGCGTCAACTCGAATTTCGCCGCCAGTCTCTGCGACAGGTTTCGACCTCCCCACGGGATCGTTGTCGTTCTCATAGGACAGCCACTCTTCACCCACGATACAGAGGTCAGAGCACTCCCCATGTCGATGACAATCGCCTCTTCCATCGGCAGGCAATCCGCCAGGGCGTATTCGCTCGAAACCAGGGCCACTACTTCAAGCTCGAGATGCTCGGCCAATCTATCTACCATCGCGATATACTGATCGCGCACCAATGCATTGAAGAGCGTGACCGCCAGAGTATCCCCGTGGAATCCCAACGGGTCGCTCACTGAGTGGCCATTCACTTTGATGTCCATGACTTCGGCGCCAATCAGAACGACTTCCGAACGCGACACCCCCAACAATCCAGCCAGTTGCTGGACAACCAGACGTTCGGCTCTGGACAGCGCGTGTTCCAGTTCTTTTTCCGAGATGGCCTCACCGACGAAATTGCGCTTCTGCTTGACCGTAAACGCGCCTTGCCGGATCAGATGAGACGGGATCGTCATTGCCAGATGATCGGGCACACGCTTCGTGCCGACCACCACCTCGGTCATATCTTCCGCCTGCCGCAATGCCGCATCACACGCCCGTTGCAGACGCAAATCAACAGCTCTGCTTCCTCTCTCGAAAGGCAACTCACCGTGACGATCTATACCTTCCCCGATCACCACGGCGCTGTCCCCTTCGATCTGTACCACCAGAGCTTTCACGTATTCGGTGCCCGGATCCAGGACACTTACCAACTTGGGTGTAGAGACACCGCCGGTTCCGAGAGACCGGCGCAGCAATTCACCCAGCAAACCGCTCCTCGCGTTGTGAACCATGACGGCTCGTCACCACTCCAAGTCAATCATCGGGAAAGTTGTTTCACCACGAGGCCGGGTACCAACGAGAGGGCATAATCCAGCCGGCTCGCATCACGTCCACCTGCCTGAGCGAGATGCGGTCTGCCACCCCCTCCGCCACCGACCTCACGCGCGACGGACTTGACCAGTTCTCCGGCATGCACGCCGCGCGCCACCAGATCCGGAGTAACAGCGGCAACCAGATTCGGCTTCGCATCGAACACCGCGCCGAGGACAATCACGCCCGTGCCCATGCGCTCGCGGAACCAGTCCGTCATTTCACGCAAGTTGTCCATGTCGACTGCTGTATCCACGCGAACGGCCAGCACTGAGACATCTGCCACCTGCTGAACGTTACCCAACAGCGCGCCGCACGATTGAAGCGACACATCTCTCCGTAGACGACCCAGCTCTTTCTGCAGGTTGTGGACGTCGTCCAGCAGGCCCAACACCTTGCGGTCGACTTCACCCGGTTGGCAACCCAAGAACGCCGCCGCCGAATCTAAAACCGACAGGCGATCCATCACCAATTGCTGCGCGCCATGCCCAGTCATCGCTTCAATGCGCCGTAACCCGGCACCCACGCTCCCTTCCGACACGATATGGAAGGAGCCAATCTCACTCGTCCAGGATACGTGCGTGCCACCACACAACTCCTGACTGATGACGGCATCACCGACTCCCACGCGCAGAACACGTACATCTCTGCTATATTTCTCGCCAAACAGCGCAATGGCACCGTTCCGGACCGCGTCATCATACGTGGACGTAACGGCCTCCAGCGGATAATTCGCCAGGATCGCTTCGTTCACGATCTGTTCGACATTTCGTAATTCATCTTGCGTCAGCATCGCGGAATGTGTGAAATCGAAGCGCAAACGTTCCGGCGAAACCAGAGAACCGGCCTGTTGCGCATGCTCCCCCAATACCTCACGCAGAGCCATGTGTAAAAGGTGAGTAGCTGTGTGGTTCCGGGCAATGTCCCAGCGACGTTCCACATCAATCACCGCCCACACGGAATCCCCTTTGCGCGGCTCGCCGGATACCACTGTCCCCTCATGCACCACCAGCCCCGGCAAAACCCGTTTCATGTCGGTTACCTCGATCTGCCAGCCAACCGACTCCTCTTCGTCCTCGAAATGCGTGATCAGGCCCGAATCACTGACCTGTCCACCCCCTTCGACGTAGAACGGCGTAACCGGCAACACGACTTCCACACGGTCGCCGGTCTTGGCGTAAGGCACGACCCGCCCGTCCTTGATAATCTCGGCAACCAACGTATCGACTTCCACATCGGTCTCGTAAATCAGCTCTACACCGCTGGCAGCCAGCAGATGGCGGTCCTGGAGATCGTCGAGAATCTGCAGATAGGTCTGTGTTGCATTTGGATCGTTGGAACCGAAGTGCTGAGCAGAACGCGCGCGTTCACGCTGTTCTGCCATCGCGCGCTGCACTCCCTGTTCATCGACCTGAAAACCGTGTTCCAGGGCAATCTCGCGGGTCAGATCCAACGGGAACCCATACGTATCGTAAAGCCTGAACGCATCCGCCCCGGGGATGATCTTCTCTTGCCTGGCACCGAGATCGCTCATCAGATCGTCCAGCAGCGCCAGACCGGTATTCAACGTCTGTTGAAAACGATCTTCTTCCTCGTGGATCACGCGCAGGATGAAATCGCGCCGGTTCACCAATTCCACATAGTGGGTACCCATCGTGTCGATCACGACGTCAGCAATCTCAGACAAGAAGGGCTCCGTGAAACCGAGAATCCGCCCGTGGCGAGCGGCTCGCCGCAGGATGAGCCGCAACACGTAGTTCCGCCCCTCGTTACCGGGAATCACCCCATCGCCGATCAGGAACGTAACCGCTCGACCGTGATCCGCAATGACCCGGTAGGAGACTATCTTCTGCTTAAGCTCCGTATCGCTGTGTCCCAGCATTTCTTGCACGCGCCGGATCATTGGCTGGAACAGGTCGGAATCGTAGTTGCTGTCGTGCCCCTGCATCACGGCGGAAATACGCTCCAATCCCATACCGGTGTCGATGCTCGGTCGCGGTAATGGGGTCAACGTACCATCAGCAGCAGCATCGAACTGCATGAACACCAGATTCCACAGCTCCCACCACCGTTCACATTCGATCGCCGGATTACAGTCCGCTCGGCCACAGGTACAATACTGCTCACCGCGGTCGTAGATGATTTCGGAGCAGGGTCCGCACGGGCCAGTGTCTCCCATCGACCAGAAATTGTCTTTCTTACCAAGGCGCGTGATCTTGCTCGCCGGTACCCCGGTGACGGCCTGCCAGAGATCGAACGATTCGTCATCCTGTTCGTAGATCGTCGGCCAGAGGCGGTCTACCGGCAACCCCATCTCTTCGGTCAGAAATTTCCACGCGTAAGCAATCGCTTCGCGCTTGAAATAGTCACCGAAAGAGAAATTCCCCAACATCTCGAAAAACGTGTGATGCCGGTTGGACGGTCCCACATTCTCGAGGTCATTGTGCTTACCGCTCACGCGCATACATTTCTGCGAGGTCACAGCACGCACATAGCTACGTTTTTCGAGGCCCAGGAAAGTATCTTTGAACTGCACCATCCCCGCATTCGTAAATAGCAGAGTAGGGTCGCCAACCGGAACCAAAGATGAGCTGGCAACTTCCGTATGTCCCTGGCGGGTAAAAAAATCCAGAAAGGCCCGCCTGATTTCAGCACTCGTCATTTTTTTCAATGCTACTACCTCTGAGAAGGACAGACCGATGTGCTGTCCGGATTTAATGTCTGCTGCAAAATTCAGGTAATTGTAAAGCAACTCGACATCAATGTCAAACAAGATTTCGTTTTGCGGTAGTGTGGAGCAGCGTATGGTCTACCCAGGCAGATCAGTTCTGCGACAACGATGCTGGCGTGAGGGATTCTCCATTTCTCCGTTTCACTTTAGGTCCAAGTGTGCTATAATGCGTCACCACAACAATACGCACACGCGTTCCAGGAGAGCATCATGCGCCCAGTTGAAGAACAAATGCCGCTTCTTATGCAAGGTGTAGACTATGGAGATGAGCAGATCCGCCAGAACATGGAGGCCGAACTGCGAGAACGGCTGCGCGAGGACAGACCTCTGCGGATTTACCTCGGGGTCGATCCTTCCGCGCCGGATATCCATCTGGGGCACACCGTGCCCATTCGTAAGCTTCGCCAGTTCCAGGAATTGGGACATGATGTCACCTTTCTCATCGGGAATTTCACGGGACTGATCGGTGACCCTTCGGATAAGGACAAGACACGTCCCATGCTTACACCCGAACAATTGATGGACAACGCGAAGACGTATACCGACCAGGCTTTCAAGATCCTCGACCCGGAGAAGACCAGAATCCGTTACAACGCGACGTGGCTGTCCCAGTTGTCCTTTGCCGACGTCATCCGTCTCGCGTCTAACTTCACGGTCGCGCAATTCCTGGAACGAGACAACTTCTCCAAGCGCTATCACAAGGGAGATCCGATCTATCTGCACGAGTTCTTCTACGCGCTGATGCAGGGCTACGACGCGGTGGCCCAGGAGACAGATGTACAGGTCGGTGGCACCGATCAGCTCTTCAATCTGATGGCGGGGCGCACGTTGCAAAAGGCGTTCGATCAGAAGCCGCAGATCGCGATTACCCTGCCGATTCTGGTCGGCACGGATGGCCACATTCGCATGTCGAAAAGCGTCGGCAACGCAATTGGCATCAACGAGCCACCTGAGCAGATGTATGGCAAGGTGATGAGCATTCCCGACCATGCGATGCTCGACTACTTCACGCTGGTCACGCGCTATACGCCCGAGCAGGTAGCAGCGGTGAAACAGAAACTGGCCGGCGGGCAAGTGCACCCCCGTGACGTTAAGATGGAGTTGGCGCGCGAGATCGTGTCGATCTTCCACAGCAATGAGGCGGCACAAGCGGCAGAAGAGCACTTTGTAACGGTCTTCCAGCAGCGCGACATCCCCGAAGACATGCCGGAATACGTCATCGACAGGCCGGTGAATATCGTCGACCTGATGTCCGACGCCGGTCTCATTGGCAGCAAGAGCGAAGGGCGACGGCTCGTGAACCAGGGTGGTGTGAAACTGGATGGCGCGCCTGTCGCCGATATCGACACACCGATCGCCATCTCCGGGGATGCGGTGCTACAGATCGGGAGGCGCAAGTTCCTCCGGCTCAGGAGATCAAACCCATGAAGAATGGCCGCATACCCAGCGCATTGATTGCTGTCGTGGTGGTTCTTGTGGTTCTGATTGGCGCATGTAGCGGGATCAACTGCATCGCCGGGTATTGGGT
The DNA here is from genome assembly GCA_964589015.1 of uncultured Anaerolineae bacterium. Classification (GTDB taxonomy): domain Bacteria; phylum Chloroflexota; class Anaerolineae; order DAOTYC01; family DAOTYC01; genus CAZPTF01. The sequence continues at coordinate 7,942 of CAZPTF010000048.1, read as the reverse complement.
GCTGTCCGGCATCACGGGTCTGTTAGACAGTGACATCGTTTATGGCCCCAGTGTGGGCATCATCCGCCTGTCTGGCACCATCATGTCAGGCTCACCGTCGGTTCCTCGTCAAGACGGGATTTTCTATTCGGAAGAGATGACCGACATCGTCGCCAGGGCCAACAAGAACGATGCCATCAAGGCCGTCGTGCTCCGCGTAGACAGCCCGGGTGGGAGCGTCGTTGGCTCCAATGAGATTTACGAAGCCCTGCTCGAGCTACAGAAACCACTCGTCGTATCGATGGGCGAATTGGCTGCCTCGGGCGGCTATTATGTCTCCTGTCCGGCGGAACGCATCCTGGCTAACCCGTCCACGCTGACAGGCAGCATCGGGGTTATCGCGCAGATGCCAAACATCGGTGAACTCATGGACAAAATCGGCGTCGACGTCAGCGTCATCAAGAGCGGCAGACTGAAAGACGAAGGAAGCCCCTTTCGCCCCATGACGGAGGAAGAGAAGGCGATCTGGCAGGACATTATCGACGAAGCCTATGACCAGTTTGTGGGAATTGTCGCCGACTCACGCCAGATCCCTGAAGACGAGGTCCGGAAACTCGCGGATGGCCGTGTGTACACCGGGCTACAGGCAATCGACCTTGGATTGGTCGACGAGGAGGGTAACCTGCCCGACGCAATCGCCCTCGCTGCCGACCTGGGAAAGATCAAGGGCGAGCCCGAGTTGATCGAGCTGTACGAGCCGCCGACGCTGCTCGAATCGTTCTTCATGTCACTTCCTGGATCCACTCACCCGCTGAATGTGGAAGCCATCACTGGCACGTCACTGCGCCCTACTCTGCAGTATCTCTACACCGGCCCTTGATGGCTGGCTAGCAAACGGTGAATCCCCCGGCAGCTCTTTCGGGGGATTTTTTGCGTCCCGTTTGTCCAGCTAATGGCGACAAGTTCACGGTCCCCACGCGATTCGCTCCAGGCTAACCCCGCCCAGCACACGGACTGCACCACTGCCATCGGCATTGACGGTCCAAAGCTCCGCTTGCGCGCCCACCGGCACCACGTAGGCAATCTTTCCGCCGGTCGGAGACCAGACCGGTGACCAACCGTGCCCGACTATCCTGAGAACGTTGCTCCCATCAGAACTCATCACATAGATGCCACTGTCGACGCCCGCAGAGCGCACGAAGGCAATCCGGCTGCCGTCCGGAGAATAAACGGGAAGGCTGTCAGCACCCGGGTGACTGGTGAACGAGCGCACGACGTGGCCGTCAGCCGCACTCAACACATAGATGCTGGAATCCGGTCCCCCTTGCCAACTGTGACAAGCAATTTGCCCCCCGTCAGGCGAGTAGTTGGGCGCATCATAGATATTCCCGCCTGCAGTCAGTGGTTGACTCGTGCCCCCTGCATATTGATAGACCCAGATCTGACTGTCCTGCACGAAGGCGATGCGCTGCCGATCGGGAGACCACGCCGGACGGCCTACTTCGGCGAGCGGATCAGCGGACGAAATTAACGGGGTCGCACCCGCACCAGACGTCTGCACGACCCAGATCTCACCCTCGCGTTCGTAAGCCAACATTTGTCCATCGCGTGAAACCGCCGGATACGTTTCAGCGAACTCCGAGGACGTCACCTGTCTGAGATCAGATCCGTCGGGACGGATGGAGAAGATGTCCAGGTTCCCGGTCTGCGGCGAACAGAAGTACAGCCGGCCCACCGGCGGAGGACCCGGCTGTTGCACGACAACGGTGATGGGAGTGGACTGTCCGACATTCCCTGTGGCGTCACGAGCTCGGGCGGACAGGCTGTGATTGCCTGGTACAGCACTCGACCAGCCGGTCGTCCACTGCCGGGTTTGATAGGGATGGGGAAAGCTCTCGCTCGCGATCAGGTTGCCATCGGCCCACAGCTCGACACCCGATACACCGGCACTGGCGCTCGCGGAAATCACAACTTCAATCGACTGTCCGCTCGAGACCTGTGCTCCGGACGCCGGCGAAACGATGTAGACCGTCGGAGGGTTTGGATCATACGGCGGATTCGGAGGCCAACTTGTCGGCATGGGCACGGGGCCGCCCCCCTCGACAAACACGCGGATGCGCGCCGGAGAGCTCGCCTGCCATGCATCGTCGAACGCAATGGCGTCGATGACGTGCACGCCGGGCGTCGTTGGACGCCACGTTTGCACGACGTCCATGAAGGGCTGGCCAGCGGCTTCGAAAGCGTAGAACACCGCTTCGTCCACCAGGAATTCGATGCGGGTCAACGCGCGGTCGTCCGTCGCGCGCACGCGGATAGATATCTCTCTGTCCAGGGGGATCCGTGCACCGTCCTGCGGCGAGAGAATCGCCACTTCGGGCTGTATGTCGCCCATCGGCGGCACAGGCATCACCGGCATACTGGGCTGTAGCGGTGAATAGCCCGGTTGGTCAGGATAGCCCGGATAACCAGGATAGCCGGAGCCTCCAGGATAGCCAGGACTGCCAGGATATCCGGGATACTCCGGATAACCGGAACCGCCAGGATATCCCGTGGAGGGTGTCATCGCACCCGGCGGCCACGGGAGCAACGCCAAACCTGACGTGGGTGTTGGGCTCGGCGGGACCGACGTCCACGTTGCGCTTGGTGTGGGCGGGGTGAACGTAGCGGTTGGCGGCACTGGTGTAAACGTCGCTGTCGGTGGGAATGTGGCAGTCGCTTCAGGAGTCTCTGTTGGGCGTTCCTGGACGATGACGAAGACGGGTTTGGATTCGGTGCGGCGCCCATCCACGGTCTCGGCTATCGTTGTCAACGCATGACTACCCACTGTCGTCGGTGTCCAGGGCTGAAGTACGGAAAGAACCGGCAGTCCAGCTTTCGTCGGTGCTTCCTCGATGCGGTAGATTTGCCCATCTACCCACAACTCCACCTTCAGCGCACCACGGATATCGTCGATTGCGACACTCTGCACTTCGATTGCGATGTCTTTGTATGCCGTTTCGCCGCTCTTAGGGGATAGAATTTCGATTTTGGGTCCCTCAGGCACCGCAGGCATAAGACTGCAAGCTGCAATAGAAAGCACAGCCATGCCCAAAGAAACGAACAGCAGCATGTCCCGACCGATTCTGCGCAGAGCAATCATGGCCCACCTCACCATCCGGCAATTGGTTTACCTTCCTTTAACCATTATACCACGGATAATATGGTATTGCCAATTTTCGTGTTCAACCTCGTTAACATTGTCTCTGAGCTGTACCAGATTGTGCCACCCCACTGCGGTGCAGATCGGCGCGCAGTCCCCCAGGCGCACCAGTCCCGGGACAACGACGGTGGCATGGAGATCAGGCTGATCACGGGCGTGACGCCTGATCGAGAAGAAGACACACGTGCGAATCCTGTAGGTCACGCCTTTAACATGGCAAGGCTGCTTTGGACAGCAATTCCGAACCGGCACTTCCCAGGAACGTGGAAAGCACTGAGGCAAGTCAGCGATAGACGAGGTGAATTGTCCGGAAGTCTCGCCGTCCAGTTCTATCAGGCGAACTCGAACACCGCTTTCAACATCTCGTTGGAGGATTTGCGGGTGAGCAGCATGCGGAACGCAGCGCGATAGTCTTCCAAACGAAAGCGATGCGTCAATAGCGGGGTCAGATCGAGCCGGCCTTCAGCCAACCAGTCCAGTGCGAGCTGATAGGTGCGGATCCGCCCATCCTGATACGCCTCCGTACTGTAGGCGAAACAACCGGTCACTTCGAGTTCGTGAAACCAGATCGGGGTCCAGTCGATCCCCTTGGCAAGTCCCGCCAGGCCAACAAGAACGACTTTTCCGCCTTCCCCGGTGAAACGCAAAGCGTCATCGATGCTGCTATCGCTACCGACGCACTCGAATACGACGTCAGCTCCGCCCATCAGCATCCGTTTGCCGAGAATCGGCTTATAGACCCTGGCGCCTGTCTGTTCAGCGACGGCGTCATACAGATCACCGCTCCGCAGATAGATGACCTCGTCGGCACCGTAATGCAACGCCAGTTCCCCCTGGAACGGGTACTTGGCGACAACCAGAATACGACATCGATTCCCAAGCGCGCGCAGAGCAGCCACGGCACAGATCCCAATGATCCCGGCCCCCAGAATCAATACCGTATCTTCGGTACGTGGTTGATTTCTCATCACGGGATGAAGCGCGGAGCAGAAGGCATCGACCAGAATCGCGTTCTCATCACTCACAGTATCTGGAACGTGAAAGAGCTGGTGAGCGTGAGCTACGAACTCCGCGCTCCAACTGCCGCCCGTATCCCTGCAGGCTCCGGTGATGAGGCCCGCTGAGAGGTTCCCCTCGGCAAAATTCACACACCGTGAGAACTCGCCTTGCGCACAGTGTTCACAAACCGGAGAAATTCCGCGGGTCACACAGGGCAAAACCGGGTCGGCAACGACTCGATCACCCACAGCGAAACCGGGCACTGCGTCACCGACTTCGCTCAGCCGCCCGACGTTCTCGTGTCCAATCGTGAATGGGAACGATGTAAACGGCGACATGGCAGGACTGTCATGCAGCCGGATCAGGTTCAGGTCGCTGCCACAGATGCCGGCGTACCGCACTTTCACCCGCGCCCACTCGTCACCGGGCAGAGCAGGCTCAAGCACATCACGGTAACGGACGCAGGACAACGGTCCATAGAAAACAGGCTTGTAGATCGCGCCGATGGCTTTCGACAACACATAGCGCGGGATGGAATCATCGAACTGGATTGCTTTCATGAACGTACTTTCACCAATGGTCTCAGGAGCGGGAACTGATTTCAGTATTCCGGTTGCTTGCCTTTTCCGATTAGAACACGGCGGAGCATATCGAGTGACATGGAGGAAACCCAGGGGATAACCATATCGCTTTCCCCTCCAAAACTGAACGGCTTGACGATTTCGGACTCGGGCACGTTCAACGCGCACCAGATTTTGCCGTAAAATGGGTCGTATGAGCCTTCGTCGAGCGCGTCCAACCCAACAATCGCCAAACCTACGTCAGCTCCGTCCCGAACGCGAACGGCGTGCGCGACACGCGTGGCCAACGCCTCCCCGTCCAGTTCCAGTTCCCTGACTGTTTCAACAGCACATCCCAGTGTCACGGCCAGATCTTCCCGCAGCGTGTCCAGGTCGCCGCTCAGCCGTTGGTTGCCTCTGACCAACTGCCCGTCTCTCTCTCCGAGAGCGCCGAGCAACCTGCGCCCGACGCTGCCATGAGTCACTGTTTCCAGCAGCGACAAACTGGTCTGGGTCGAGACCATCAACTCCGCAACCACCTCTTCCAGCCGCTGCTTCTCGGTACCGTAAATTACATCACCCAATCGCTCACGGATCTTCGTTTCGACTTGTGCAATCAACCGGTCGACTTCTTCTTCGCTCTCGGCCTTTGCCGTGATCCGCACATCAGTCTGCGCCGGATGCGCCGCCAGGCCGACTGTCGGATTTTCAAGCGTCATCAAATCGCTGAGAAGATCATCGATCGTACTTTCTCCAATAGCGCAAGTCTTGAGGGTACGCGCTTTGATGACCTCGTTCAGACCGAACCGTTCACGGAGGTATGGAATCACGCTCCGTTCCATCAGGAATTCCATTTCACGCGGCACACCTGGCAGCGAGATCACGACGCTCTGTGGTTCCTCGACGATAAAACATGGAGCCGTACCCACCGGATTCTCGATCGGGAGCGCATCTTCGGGCAGGTAAGCCTGCCGGCGGTTGTTGCTGGTCATCTGCCGGCCCCAGCGCGCGAAACGCGCTTCGATTTGCCGTAACAGATCCTCGTGCAGCACCAGCCCGCGATGAGTAGCACGAGCCACGGCCGCACGGGTGACATCGTCGACAGTCGGGCCCAGCCCTCCAGTGGTGATGATCACGTCGGAGCGCTGCAATGCCTGAGTCAGCGTATTGACCATTCGCTGCTCATTGTCGCCAACCGAGGTGATGTAGAAGAGATTGACCCCGATCGTCCGCAAACGACGGGCAATGTAAGATGAGTTGGTATCAGCCAACTCACCCAGCAACAATTCTGTCCCAGTTGTGATAATTTCTGCATTTACGCTCATGGACCTATTGTAATCCCAATGACCAAGGTTGTCAATCGTCTGGGCATACTCGGGTGCGTTCAGGAATTTAATGACAATCATTCCTCCCTTGACGCGGCAAATTCGCTGGCGAGCACGCCCCCTGTACCAGGCTGTGCCAATCTATTGCTTTGCGCAACTCTCTCGCCATTTCAGTGTTGTAGCAAATAACAAATGGCAACGACTTGCATGATCTCGCGTCGTTTACGGAGCAGAACGTTCAGATTCTGCATGGGAGGAGACATGGGTACGCCATCTGATTGGCCATCTGGGTTCAAGAGCATGATTCTCGCCACTACCGTATTGATCGTCATCCTGATGTACATCACACTCTGTGTGGGAATGGCACGCATCCCGGTCTATTTGATCAAGTGAGACACTTGACGAAAACGCGAAAATGCATAAAATAGGTATGTTGTCTGCTTGTTATGGACAGAAAGCAGAGGCCATGCTGCGTTCAGCGTGTTAGGGCCTCTTTTGTATTTGTAATCTTTGAAGGAGAATTGTCATTATGGAGCAGTTGGAACTCGCCGCCGAAAAGCGCATGGTAACAGGCAAACAGGTCAAGCAACTCAGGAACCAGGGTGTCATCCCCGCTATTGTGTTCGGTCACACGATTGGCTCAATTCCTATTCAGGTCGAGGAGAAAGAACTGCGGGCAGTGCTGGGACGTGCCGGCACCAACCGGCTGATTACCATCAAGATCGTGGGCGAGAAGAAACCCAGAATGGTATTGGCCCGAGAAGTCCAGCGAAACCCGATCAAGGGATCGTTCCTGCACGTCGATTTCCAGGCTGTAGTCATGACGGAGAAGATTCGCACCAACGTCACCCTGAACTTCGTCAACGAAAGCCCCGCAGTCCGCAACAGCGAAGGCATGCTGCTCCACAACCTCGATTCGATCGAAGTCGAATCCCTGCCATCAGACCTGTTGGCATCTATCGATGTGGACCTGTCGGTACTTGAGGCAGTCGATGACGTCATCCACGTCAAAGACGTAGTCCTTCCGGGTACGCTTACCGTGTTGTCGAACCCAGACGACCCAATCGTCCGCGTTGCGCGCCTCGCCGTCGCCACCGCAGAAGAGGGAGAGCTGGAAGCGGAGCCTGGGGACGTTGACAAAGTCGAAGTCATCCGCAAAGGCAAGGCAGAAGAAGAGGAAGGCGATTAACGGTACGTTATTGCGCCTGTTCTGCCCTGCAGATTTGGGTCCCTTCACGAAAGCCGACCAGCTTATGGTCGGCTTTCTTGTACCTGTCGTAAGAATAGCGGAGGGGCGAGTGCCTCCCCAGACCTCGCCCCTCGCCTTACCCTCCCCAAGGCAAGGCTTACACCGCATTTATATGATACCACACCTCTGCCAGTTGCGGGTTAAGTTTAGGTTAAGAAATGGTGGAGAAACGGTAAAGATGAGGTGACCCCTGGCAAACGATTTTCCCTTTTTTCAGGACTTTCCCCACCACGTTAGCGCCAAATTCGTAAGACACATAGCGGTAATCGTTCACTTCAAGAATCAACAGGTCGGCTTGTTTGCCTGTTTCCAGCGAACCGATCCGTGCAGACAACCCCACTGCGTGCGCCGCCTGGATCGTGCTGGCATTAAAGGCTTCAGCGGGCAGCAGATGCTGATAACGGCAGGCAATCGCCATGACAAGCGGCATCGACGGGCAGGGCGCCGAGCCCGGGTTGATGTCTGTAGCCAAAGCGACCGCCACACCAGCGTCGACCATTTCCCGCGCCGGTGCGAAATGGGTATTACCCAAATTGAAATTCACCGCCGGGAGGACGATGCCCACCACGTCCGATTGCGCCAATTGCACGATATCCCCACCGCTCGTGACATCCAGATGATCGACCGAGAT
>CAZPTF010000047.1:12541-17147 GCA_964589015.1 uncultured Anaerolineae bacterium | reverse complement strand
ACTTCACGCTGGACGATTGCGGCGGAATCGCGTGTGTGCGCGCAATTCCTGGTCAAAGCCGAGGGTGTGGTGGCGGGTTTGGCTGTTGCGAAGATGGTCTTCGCGCAGATAGACTCTGGCGTGCTCTTCAGCGAGCTGATCCCCGACGGAACGCCGGTCCGCCCCGGGGACATCGTCGCCAAGGTCGAGGGGCCGGGACGTGCCATTCTTTCCGGGGAACGGACAGCCCTCAATTTCATGCAACGGATGTCGGGCATCGCCACACTGACCCGGCGCTATGTGGAGGCCGTGTCGGGCACGCGAGCGGTGATTCTGGATACGCGTAAAACGGCCCCGGGCATACGGATATTAGACAAATGGGCCGTTCGTCTGGGTGGAGGACAGAATCATCGCATGGGGCTATACGATATGGTGCTGATCAAGGACAACCACATCGTTGCCTGTGGGGGGATCACAGCCGCGGTGCAGCGCGTACAGGCGCAGAACACACAACATTTGCCAGTGGAAGTCGAAGTCAAGGATCTCGATGAATTGCAGGAAGCGCTGCGCCTGGATGTGGACCGCATCATGCTCGACAACATGAGCCTGGAGTACATGCGCCAGGCCGTGCAGGTGACGAATGGGCGGATCCCCCTGGAGGCCTCGGGAAACGTTAACCTGAAGACTGTAGGCGCGATCGCGGCCACAGGTGTCGATTATATCTCTGTCGGGGAGTTGACCCATTCGGTCAAAGCCCTGGATATCAGTTTGGACATTATGGAAGAATAAAGGATTGCTCGAATGGACGATCAAGAAGGCAACGTCACGCTTCCACCGGAGGAGATCGTGGCGCGCGTGACGCAGCTCAAGCGTGAGTTGGGGAAACGCGTCGTCATCTTGGGACATCATTATCAGCGCGATGAGGTTATCCAGTTTGCCGACTATCGGGGAGACTCTCTGGAGCTCTCCCGAATTGCCGCCAGAGAGGCAGGCGATGCCGAGTACATCGTCTTTTGCGGAGTCGATTTCATGGCAGAAACGGCGGCAATGCTTTGCAGACCGGAACAGACTGTGCTGATGCCAGCACGACATGCGGTCTGTCCAATGGCGCTCATGGCTGACGCAGAACAAGCCCAGGAAGCGTGGGATGCACTCGTGGGGCAATGGGGGGACGATATCGTTCCGATCACTTACCAGAACTCCTACGCCGACGTCAAAGCGTTTTGTGGCCGGCATGGTGGGGCGGTGTGCACTTCTGCCAACTGCGCGGCGCTGCTGCAGTGGGCCTGGGCACAGAGGGGGCATATTCTCTTCCTGCCAGACGAATATCTGGGGAGCAACAGCGCCCTGGCGCTAGGACTTACAGCCGACCAGATCGCAGTCTGGGACCCGCATAACCCGCCGCAGAAGCTGGCGGATTGGGAACGGGCCAAGATCGTGGTTTGGAAGGGGTACTGCAACGTCCACGTCCGCTTCACGGTGGAGCAGGTGCGTCTGGCCCGCGAGCAGTATGGTCCAGTCACCGTCATCGTTCATCCGGAGTGTCGCGTGGAGGTAGTGCAGGCCGCCGACGAGAGTGGTTCTACGTCTTACATCATCAAAGCGGTGGAACGTGCACCGGCTGGCGCACGGTTCGTCATCGGAACCGAAGTCAACATGGTCGACCGGTTGGCCGCAGAGAACCCCGATAAGCTGGTCGTGCCATTGGCACGCTCTCACTGCAAGACGATGGCTCTGACCAACGCGTCCAATCTCTTGCAGACGCTGGAGAGCATCGCCCAGGGACAGCCTATTGGCCAGGTGTACGTGGAACCGGAAATCGCAAAATGGGCAAACGTGGCCCTGGAAAGGATGCTGGAAATAAAGTGAGCAAGACAATATATACGGATGTCCTGGTGATAGGCAGTGGAATCGCTGGGGCAACTGCGGCCATGCGCATCGCAGATGACCCGAACATGAATGTCACTGTCCTGACCGTGAATAAGGACCCTCGCGAATCGGGAACCTACTACGCACAGGGGGGGATCATTGACCGTGGCCCGAACGACTCGGCGGAGCTGCTTGCCGAGGACCTGCTGCGAGCCGGTGCGTATTACAACAACCCGGAAGCGGTGCGCGTCTTGGCCGAGAAAGGGCCTCGCTTGCTCGATGAAGTCCTGAACAAACGACTGGGTGTCGAGTTCAGCGAGACGGCAAACGATGACCTTGAGTACATCCGCGAGGCAGCTCATTCGACGGAGCGGATTCTGCACGTCGCCGATGCCACAGGGCGCGCAATCGAAGAGAAGGCGATCCTGGCGTTGGAGAAGTATCCGAACATCCAGTTACTGACAGAACACACCGCGGTCGATTTACTGACCCCGGCGCACCATTCCACTGACCCGCTTGCCATCTATGCGCCTCCTTCCTGTGTGGGTGCCTACGTGCTGAACCAGAGAAGTGGAGAGGTGCTCACCTATCTGGCGCGTTACACCGTGCTTGCCAGCGGTGGGTTGGGACAGATTTTCCTGCATACCACCAACCCGGCGACCAGTCGCGGCGACGGTTTGTCGATGGCCTATCGCGCGGGCGCGCGGGTCATCAATGCCGAATACGTGCAGTTTCATCCGACTGCCTTCTATGCCAAGGATGCCCCACGTTTCCTGATTAGCGAAGCGGTGCGTGGTGACGGTGGACGCCTGGTCAACGAAAAAGGCGAACCGTTCATGCAGAAGTACAGTCCCGAATGGAAAGATCTGGCACCCCGCGATGTGGTCGCGCGCAGCATCCACCAGGAGATGCTACACACGCACGTGCCCTGTGTATACCTGGATCTGAAGTCGTACATCCCTGAAGAGGAAATCCGCCATCGCTTCCCGAACATTCTCAAGAGCTGTCTGGAACATGGCGTCGATATCACGCAAGAGCTGATCCCGGTTGTCCCTGCCGCCCATTACTTCTGTGGGGGCGTGTGGGTCGATACGCATGGGCGCAGCAGCCTCAGGAATCTCTATGCCGTTGGAGAGGTGTCCTGCACGGGCGTGCACGGAGCGAATCGGTTGGGCAGCGCCTCGCTGTTAGAGGGGCTGGTGTGGGGCTGGCGGACAGCGAAAGACATCTTGCGCAAATCGCGTAAAGAGGAAGCGCCCATTAAGGGCGATGACATCCCTGACTGGCAAGATGTGGAGAATGCGCAGGTCGCGGACCCGGCTCTCATTCGCCAGGACATGACGACGATCAAAAACATCATGTGGAACTACGTCGGTCTAATCCGTAGCCAGCAGCGTCTGGAAAGGGCGATCAACGATCTCTACCATCTGGATCAAGAGATCATCGAGTTCTATCGGGCCAGGCGGATGACGGACGACTTGATCGGCCTGCGGAACATGGCTCAGGCCGCGTTGATCGTGGCGCGGGCCGCATGGGAAAACAAGATCAGTCGAGGTTGCCACTATCGGGAGAACTGAGCTGCATGATCAGAGTCGCGTTGTAATGAGATCCGAGAGACAAACCAAAGCCTTCAAATTCTTCGATCTGATCATGGCACTTTTCGTCGCTGTGCTGCTGATCAGCAACATCGCCTCAACGAAGATCGTCGAGATGGGTCCGCTCACCTTTGATGGCGGCACCTTGCTGTTTCCAATCAGCTATATTTTCGGTGATATCCTCACCGAAGTCTATGGTTATGGCCGTTCTCGGCGGGTCATCTGGATGGGGTTCTTTAGCGCTATCTTGATGGTCATTACACTCACCGTGGTCGGTTGGCTGCCTTCAGCAGAAGGTTGGGAAGGGCAAGAAGCCTACCAGACCATCTTGGGGATGACACCGCGCATCGTATTGGCTTCACTGGTTGCCTATTGGGCGGGCGAATTCAGCAATTCGTACACGCTCGCACGAATGAAGGTGCTGACGAAAGGCCGCTGGTTGTGGATGCGCACGATCGGGAGCACGGTCGTCGGCGAAGGCGTGGATACGCTGCTGTTCGTGATGATCGCTTTCTGGGGAGTCCTCCCGGGCGAGTTGCTGCTGAGTGTCGTGCTGTCCAACTACGTCTTCAAAACGGGCCTGGAAGCGTTAATGACGCCTGTTACCTATCAGGTCGTTTCCTTCCTGAAGAAGGCGGAAACGGAAGATTATTACGATATCGATACGGATTTCAACCCATTCTACGTCAGCATTTCGCGTTGATGCGAGCGCTCCAGCGGCTTCCCATGTGCAAGTCAGTGGAGTCTAATGTCAGCTAAATTGGGCAACGTGTACAAAGTGGCTCTAATCGCATCCGCGGTGTGCCTCTGTGGGTGTGTCTGGATCGTGTTGGCCGCCATCGTTGTCGTGGGGGAAACAGGTCACCTGGCCCAGGTCAGTCAGTGGTTGGGACGACCGCGGCAAGCAGCCACGGAAATCGTCATCGCGCAGCCGCTGCCATCACGGGCAGCGACGCGCGTGCCGGAACTATCTCCGACGGCGACTCCGGTTGGGGCTACACCCGTGCTGGAATCCACGAGGATACTGCCGTCCGCATCGCCTGTCGCCAGCCCTTCTGTCTCGAAGACGACCGTGGCCTCTCCGCGCGCGGTTGCTCCCACGGCCACAGTTGTGTCCACGAGCGAGCATGTCTCGACGCGGCCAGCCTCACCGGGAGCGACGT
>CAZPTF010000047.1:0-12441 GCA_964589015.1 uncultured Anaerolineae bacterium | reverse complement strand
ATCCCCGGCAAGGGGACGTGGCGGACCGATGTGATGGCCTTGACGGTCATCGATCGCGAAACGCGGGAGGTTGGCGTGTTGGCGATTCCGCGCGATCTGTACGTGAGCATCCCCGGACACAAGCCCGAACGGATCAATACCGTTGACTTTCTCGGTCACTATACCAAATATCCCGGTGGTGGGCCGGCGTTGTTGAATGAGACGTTGCAGCAGAACTTTGGGTTCGGATTTGACCGGTTCATCCGTGTCGATTTCGCCGGCTTCGTTGAGCTTGTGGACATCCTGGGTGGGATCGACGTCATGGTGGATTGTGCTTTCGAGGAGTTGTTTGCGGATCCCGATCTTCCGGGGGGACGGTTGTTGAGTGTCTCTCCGGGATTGCAGCACATGGATGGCTACACGGCCCTGTTGTATGTGCGCGTCCGTCATGGCACGACTGATACGGATCGCTCGCGGCGCCAGTTCAAGGTATTGATGGCGATATGGGATAAAGCACTCCAATTGAATACGATCCTGCTGTTACCGCAGTTGTGGAACAACTACCACACGACGATCCAGACCGATCTGAGCCTGATCGAAGCGCTCGACCTGGCGCGGGTGGCCTACGAATTCGAACCCGGCAACATGCACGGTCGGGTCATCGACCAGACAATGGCTACAGCCGGCAGGACAGCCGAAAAGGCCTGGATCCTGATACCGGACCAACGACGAATACGTGAGGCGTACGCTGGACTGCTGGCGGCTCCCAGTCTGATGGATGCCGGTCAGCGTGTCGGTCGGTGTCCGGCTGTTCCCGCTGCGGCGGAGTGAGCGCGGGGTTCGTGTCTACGGCTCAACGCCTTCGTAGCGCAAGACCTGCTCTGCGGTCTCCGTATCCGTGATCAGACAATGGATAAGGTGGCCGCGCAAAGCACCGATGATAGGTTCCACTTTCGATGGGCCTGAGACCAGGGCAAGGATGTTGGGAATGCGCCGGATGTCATCCCAACTGATGGAGACAATGCGATCGTCCAGGTCAGTGTGGACGGGTTGACCGTGGTCATCGTAGAAACGGAGCAAGATGTCTCCGATGACTCCCATCCGGCGGAGATAGTTGACCTGGTTCGGCGTGATGTGCCCGACACTGACCATCGTCCAGTCGACTGTGGGTTGTCCCAGCCCGACCAGTGCGATATCACATTGCCGCGCATGTTTCAGGGCTGTGCTGATGGCCGGCTCTTCCATCAGTGCCGCGAGTACGGTGTCGCTTTGCACCAGAATCGGAGAAGGCACCGTCTCGATGGGGGCTCCGAGAATCTGGGCGAGCCGCGCGCTGACGTTATACTGGCGCCCGGCGCCATAAACGCTCCCGAGCAGCTCGTTAACGACGCTTGGTTTCGCCCTGACCGAGTCTCTGATGTACGGAACCATCCGCGCGACGACTGTACTCCAACCCGTGACCCCGAGGCGACACCCCGGGAACATGATCTGCTCGAGGTATTCGGCTGCTGCCATGCCAACCGCATCCAGCGTGTTGTCCTGTGAATCGTACGTGGGGGCGACAACAGCTTCATCGATCCCGAACGTATCCTGCAGCTTCCTGACGAGGTGCCGCTGTGGGGACAGTCTTCTGGTCACCCTGACTTCGACGATGCCTTCGCGCTTGGCTTTCTGTAGCAGACGAGTCACCGTGACGCGCGATACATTCAGCTTCTGTGCAATCTGCTCCTGTGTCAGGTTCTCGTTGTAGTACATCCAGGCCGCCAATAATGTCGGATCGTCTTGACTCTTGTCAACCATAACCTCGTGCAATAATCCTTTCCTGCATTCGCTGTGTCATCTTGAGCGGTTTATTACTGGCAATCTAACGTGGCTATCTGGCGATTGATGCCTTCGATAGCCGGATAAATCTCCTTGTAGATTTCATACTTTTTGCGGCAGTAGGCTGCCCGCGCGGATGGCTGGAAGCTGTCCCGGATGTTCACGATGTTCTTGGAGGCCGCCACCAGATCGGTGAAGAATCCCGCACCGTAGGCCGCCAGGAGCGCGGCACCCAGGCATCCCGCTTCCCCGAACGCCGGGCGCGAGACCGGTCTCTCCAGGATGTCCGCTTTCAGTTGGAGCCATGCATCGGATTTGGATCCGCCACCCACGACCCGCAAATCGTCGCTCTGCATGCCGAGAGAGCGAAGGTTGTCCAGATTGATCTTGAGCTCGAAAGTGACGCCCTCGATAATTGTATGCGCGGCGCTCACGACGTCGAACGCTGGCGTGAGTCCCAGGAACGCGCCCCGCGACAGCGGATTCTGCCACGGCATGCCGCTGCCCGACAGGTGCGGGAGGAAGAAACCGTCACGCGCGCGCGGCTCCTGACCGAGAAGCTCGGCAAATACGCTCAATCCGTTTTGCTCCGCGTCCTCTCGCTGTTTCTGGGCGAAATTGTCGCAGAACCAACCCAGGGAACGTCCTCCGTCCCACAAGAAAATGTGTGTGACGTATTGATCTTCGACCGCACTGGGCACCCTGGGCATGTTGAAACCGATCAATGCTTCGGTCCGCGCGCCGGGCGCCATCACGATAGTGACTGCCTCGACCGTTCCCATCGAGCAAATGATGTCCCCCGGAAGCACCGTGCCGCTGCCGATGGCATTGCACATCTGATCCATAGCCCCGACGGCGACCTGCACATTGCCGGCGTCTGGGAAGCCGAGCGCTCGCGCAGCGGCCTCGGTCGGGTGTCCGACCGAGGTGCCGGCCTGCACGCTCTCCGGGAGATTCTCGCCGCGGATCTTGGCGTAGGCCAGCAGCTCCGGACTCCAAATCTTCTGGTCGATATCGAACAGCATTGTGCCCGATGCTGAGGTGTGATCTGTGACCAAACCGGTTCCCAACGTCGCGTGCAACCAACCGTGAAAATCGAGAAACCGCGTTTGGCTCCCGACCAGATCCGGCCTGTTCTCGTGCAACCAGATGATCTTCGTGATCACTGCCATTGGATGGGGAGTTCGACCCGTTTTGGCAAACAGCGCCTCGCGTCCGAGATCCTTCTCCATTCTCTCCGTTATGGCAACGCTGCGCAGATCTGAGCAGAGGATGCCCGGGTAGAGCACGTGCCCCTCCGCGTCGGAAGTAATCAGACCCTCGCCAAATACCGAGAACGATAGGGCGAAAGTATGTTTACCCAACTCGATCTGCAGCTGATCCAGCGCGCGGCGGGTGGTTTCGCAAACGGCGTGCCAGATTGCGAGCGGGTCGAATTCAGCCCAGCCGGGCTTGGGCGTGCTGATCGAATACTTCTGAGTGGCAAAAACTTTCGGGTGAAATTCTTCGTCGAATACGGAGACTTTACAGCCTGAAGTTCCTACGTCAATTCCAATGAAATACTGCACGCGAGATTCCCCTCCATCTGGAATTGTGGTGGCACCAGCCGACGCTGGTGGAATTGTGGGCAGGCCGCAGGCGCTTTTCTCCAAGCTGTTGTGGCATAGTATAAATGCAGATTGATAGCTCGTCAACTTCGCAACAGCACCGGCGTACCTTCCGAGGCAAAAGTGACGTGAACCGGATCTGGCCTCATGTCAGTGGAGCTTCTCTGCAGCAGGCACCGTGACGTGAAGCCAGACCGGTCACTTTAGCGGATCTCGAAATGCTTTCTCTGCTCCGGCTCAGCCGTTCGCCAATCCGTAGGTAGACATTGCGGTATCGACGTCGTATCCTCTGTGGACGATCGCCTGCAGGGCCTGCACGACACTGCTCATCTGTGGATGCTGCCAGACGTTCCGTCCGAAAACGACCCCTTGGGCGTCCGCCTGGACGATCTCCCAGGCGATTTCGAGCGCACCACGGATATCCTTCATTTTTGCGCCGCCGAGTACCATCACGGGAACGCGGAACCGGCGCACCAGGTCAGCAAACGCAGTCATTTCACCGGTGTATGGTATCTTCAGAATATCCGCTCCGGCTTCCAAAGCGATCCGTGCTCCGTGTTCGATCAGTTCCGGATCATTCTTTCTCTCCGGCGGGATAGCAGGTCCCCACAGCACAGGTTCGACCATGAGGGGCATGTTCCAGCGATCGCATTCGTCGGCAAGTTCGGCGACGATCCGGATGTTCTTCATTTGTGTTTTCGCTTCGGTTCCCCATGCCAGAATCACCTTGACTGCCTGGAAATCACCGCGCAGTGCGCTTTCCACTCCCACCAGCAGGTCATGCTCGATCACGGTCTCCGGTACGCCCGGAATCGTCGAGAACAAGGGCAAGTCTACTGTCAATATCCTCGCCGGTGCACCTTTGCCCATGAACAGATCCTCGGTAATCTTGGCGAGTCCGATATTGATCAGGGTGGAGTCGATCCCCAATTCAACCAGCTTCTTCACGACTGCCACCGGGTCGGTCAGGCCCGGGAGACTCCCCATCACGATGCCGTGATCGACGGGGATGTTCACGGCTCGGCCGGTTTCAGCATTCAGCAACTTCGAGATTCTGATTTGTTTGGCATTCATCAACGCGGTAACCTCCAGAGTGTAGATAATGAACGAATAGTATAGACGATTGTGTATGAGCTGTTAAGCAGGGATCCCTCGCCTCGCCGCCTTCTGCAATGAAGAAGTGGTGTGCGTCAGTGCATATCTCGTCCTCCGCTGACATTCAGCGAGGCACCAGTGATGAAACTCGCATCGTCGGACGCCAGGAACACGACTGCTTTTGCGATATCCAGTGGTTGGGTGAGCCGCCCGAGCGGTGTCAGATCGATGTAGAATTCTTTCTTGAACTCCTCAGGCGTGACGCCCTTGATACGAGAGGCATCCTGGATGACCTTCTCGACCATGGGCGTTTCAGTTGGGCCGGGACAGATCGCATTGGAAGTGATGTTGTATTTGCCGACTTCCAGCGCCAGAGTCTGGGTGAAGCCGAGTGCCCCCCATTTGGTCATACAGTACGGTCCGGTATATGGCTCTCCCATCTTGCCGGACATGGAAGAAATCATGATGATCCTGCCGTACTGCCGTGCGATCATCGCAGGCAGCACCGCCTGGGTACACAGAAAAATCCCCTTCAGATTGACGGCAAGCACTTTGTCGAACATATCTTCGTCATAATCGACGATGAGACATTTCCTTTCGACCCCCGCATTGTTGACAAGGATGTCGATTTTGCCGAAGGTATCCACTACTTTCGCGACCATGTTTTGTACCTGTGGCTTCTGTGTCACATCCACCTGGAGCGCCACAGCCTCGCCACCGTCTTTGCGAATCAGCTCGACCGTCTCCTGTGCTCCGGCGAGGTTGACGTCCGCCACGACGACTTTCGCCCCCTCGGTGGGCAGGTGACGACTGATGCCCCTGCCGATTCCCGAGCCGCCACCCGTGACGATTGCCACATGGTCTTTGAGTTTCATCACGCCCTCCTTCTTGTTGTCCGGACGAGGCTGTCCTTGTCTATTCCAGCCTGTCTTGTCGCTGTCAGTCCAGAATGTCCTCATGAACGACGAGTGTCTTCACGCCACTGGTTTTCTTATGCGCTACATCTTCAAAGGCCTGTTTTACCTGGTCGAACGAGTAGTAGGGACCCTGAAGCGGCAATGTATGGATTTGCTTGGACTCCATCATGTGCAGGACCCGGCCGAAGCAATTCACGCCGGAAAATGTACTGTAGATGTGAATCTCATTGGCGATGAAGTTATTGAGATTGAATGTAACCTGTTGAACCGGATAATAGCTGATGATCAGACACTTTCCGCTCATTCTGATCAGGCTGCTGGCGAAATCCAGTGTTTTGGGGTTGCCAGTCGCCTCGATGAGGTAATCGGCCTTTTTCCCGCCCAGTGCGTCCAGGACTTCCTCTCTGGCAGTCGGGCTGTGCCGGTTGACAACCTGCGCGATACCTACTTTTCGTGCGATGTCCATTTTGAACTCGTGTGACCCCAGCAACACAACCGAGGCTCCGGAAGCGCGGGCCATCTGCGCAGCCAACAGGCCGATCGTGCCGTCGCCCATGACGACGGCCTGGCGCCCGGGTCTGATCGACAAATGATCCAGGCCGTGCATGGTGACGCCAGTCGGCTCTGTCATGGCTGCTTCGCGCAACGAAACGCTGTCGGGCACCTTGAGCGTTTGCGCAGCGGGCATCAGAATGAAGTCAGCGAAACCACCTGGCAAGTCTCCTGCGACGCCCACCTCCGTGCGGTTGTCACAGGTATGATAGTTGCCCACAAAGCAGGATTCGCAGCGACCACAGGCGATGTTACACTCGCCGACAATACGGTCTCCCGCTTTCAGATGGGTGACGCCCGCTCCGACCGAGTCCACGACGCCGGACCATTCGTGTCCCGGCGTCCAGGGAAACGACAGCAGACCCATCTCGAAATAGGGCATCGTGCCATGATAGATCTCGATGTCGCTGCCGCAGATACCCGCTGCTGCAACTCTGCAGACCACTTGCCCGGGACCGGGTACCGGTTTCGGGATTTCTTCGACGCGTAGGTCATGAGGACCATGTATAACGACAGCTCGCATCATCTCTGGCATGGCATTTCCCCCTTCTGAAACTCGTTTGTTTCGTTCTCTTCAAGGATGACCGCTTGATTCGTTCTACAAACGGCGATGTTGCGCCGCGCCACTATTCCCACGGGGCAATGACGACCTTGAGACAATCGTCGGACATCGACTTTTCGATCGCTTCTGCGGCGCGCTTAAGTGGGTAACGGTGCGTGACCACTTCTTCGAACGGGTAGATGAGCCCGTATTTCTGCATTTGGAGCAGAGACGGTGCATAACCGGTCGCCGGGTGGTTGGTAATGCCGATCAGCCGGACATTCTTGGCACACAAATGGCGGTGCGGGCTCAACTCGACGGTTCCTGCTTCCACGAAATTACCCGTCTCGATATATGTACCTCCCTGGCGGAGCATTTCGAGTCCTTCCAACACAGGCTGCGGCCGGCCGATACACTCGACGACGACGTCGGCGCCTCGTCCACCGGTGAGCGCCTTGACCTCTTCGATGCGTTGCTCGGAGGTGGTCTCATTCACGTTGAACGTCACATCTGCTCCGAACCGTTTCGCCATGTTGAGCCGGTATTGCGATTTGTCGATGGCGATGACCCGCCCGGCACCCAGCAGTTGCGCCTTGATGAGGTGCACGAATCCCAAGGGACCGACGCCTTGAATGACGACGGTATCACCAGACAGGAACCCCTCACTCGCCAACGAAGAGAACTCCTTGGCCTTATCGAGGTTGAAACTGCACGCCATGAGTTCCGTCAACACGGCTGCTTCCGGGGAGAGATTCTCCGGGACCTTGTAGACGAACACTTCCGGCGCAATGTACATGTATTCGGACCACCCGCCGAAAAGATGCGGTGGTTGCGCACAAGTTCTCGTGGTGCCATAACACCAGTTGTTTTCACACCACGGGTAGGCGTGGATGTGACGGCATGACCAACAGGTACCGCAGATGACATCCGGGGCCATCGTTACGCGGTCGCCTTCTTTGAGAACCTGCCCATCGTACTCCAACCTGGTACGGGCTTCTTTGGTGATCTCGGCAACGACCCCGACGTTTTCGTGTCCGGGGATGATCGGGAAAGGGACATCGACCTCGGTCAAGGTTCCTGCAGCCTGCTTGGTCTCCCCCTGATAGGTATGTTTGTCCGTGCCACAAATTCCGGACAGCTCCATCTTCATCAGCATGGAGCCCGGTACCAGATCGGGTAGGGGGTATTCGCGCACTTCCATTTGTCTTGGGCCAACCATAACTGCTGCACGTGAGCTTCTTACCATCTTAGGGATCTCCTTACTATCTGCTTACCATCCCCGTTGTATGCGGGGGATGTATTATGTGATCGGGTTGCGGGCCTGCAAATTCTGCAGGCCCGCCGGTGGGCTGTGCCCCAGCCCGTAAGGGTGCGGTGGCTAGTCGCCGTAGAAACCTGCCAGGAAAGCTGGTGCGTTGTCGTACGTCACGACGAACTCGCCACTGTCGACGAGCTTCGGAACTTCCTCACCCTGGAGGTACCGGACCGCGAACAGCGTGCTCAAGAAGCCCATGCGGCCAGGGAACTGTGCAACCGTGGCCCCCATGCGCCCGTCGGAAACCATCTCCAGCGCCGGGACGGCACCGTCCAGCCCACAGAGTGGAACCGTATCCGTCAGGCCGCGCGCAGCCAATGCCGCAGCCGCGCCGAGCGCCATCATGTCGTTCGCGGCGAAAATGCCAGTCAGGTCGGGATTTGCGGTGAGCACGTCTTCAGTCACGGACTGTGCTTTGGGCGTCTGCCAGTCGGCAGGCAGGGAGATGCGCTCGATGTCCGGATATTCCGCCAGTGCGCGCTCCGCTCCAGCCTTACGGTTGATGTACGACTCGCCGCCGGGAGCACCATCCAAAACCAGCATCTTGCCCTTGCCGCCGATCTGCTCCGCGACCCACTTGGCTCCCATGTAGCCAGCCAATTCGTTGTCGGTCTGGGCCTTGCTGATGACGACGTCCGTATTCGGGTGCCTGTCGACGATGAAGACCGGTGTCCCTTCTTTGGTGACTCTTTCGATCACCGGGACCATGGCGTCGAAGCCGTGGCAGTCCACGATAAGGGCATCGACACCGGCGGCGACACTGTCCTCGATCTGAGCAATCTGCTCTTCGGGATTGGAATCATCTTCAGCGTAGAGCACAGTCAGTTCGACATTGCCGAGCTGCTCGGCGGCTGCCTCACCACCACGTGCTACCCGGTTCCAGTGGGGGTTGTCTACCGCACCGAGCAACATCCTGATTTTCCATTTGCCATCAGGCGGGTCTGCCGCCAGGGCCGTCAAGGGGAGCAGGCTTGAGAGCAAGAGCGCTACGACCAACACTACCAGAGTCTTCTTGTACATCTTCATTCTCCTTCCAAAAGAATTGAATACGCTGACTTCCTAAGCTGGATCTTCCGACACTTATCTGCTAATAACGGCTGACCTTGGTCTGATTGGGCTGCTTATCACCTCCTCGTGTGATGTGGAATCCGGACAATGGTGCTATGTGGTGACGGCTATTGCCCTCTTCCCTTACGTCTGATGCTGCTGTCGATATAGACGGCGAGCATGATAACCGCTCCGCGAGCGAGGTATTGCCCGTACGCGGGGATCGCCAACAGGTTGAGGATGTTAAGGATGACAGCAATGATCAGCGTCCCGATCAAGGTGCCCATGATGCCGCCCTCACCGCCCGCCATGCTGGTGCCGCCGATGACGACGGCCGCGATCGAGTTCAGCTCGTCGCCGTTGCCGACGGCGACCTGGCCGGAACCCATCCGCGATGCCAGCACGATAGCTGCCATGCCTGCAAAAAGGCCGGAGAGTGCATACACCCCCAGCTTCACACGGTTGATCTTGATGCCGGACAACCTGGCAACCTGTTCGTTGCCGCCAATTGCGTACACACTGCGCCCAAATTTGGTGCGGCTCAATATCAAAAAGCACACGATGTATACCGCCGCTGTCAGAAATACCTGCACAGGAACCCCCATCACTGATTCCTGGCCCAACCAGCCGAACTCCGCCGGGGCGAGCTTGGGCTGGGACTGGCTGATCGCTATCGCCAGGCCGCGCAGGACGAGCATCATCGACAGGGTGACGATGAATGGAGGAATGGGGGCCTTCTGCGTGATAGTTTCCAGCGAGTTGCGCAGCCATTGTGGAACGCGCATATTCTGGATGGCGCGCTCCAGACGAGGGTTGTTCCAGCCGATAACCCAGAAGCCGGTGAATAGACCGGCAAAAGTCGCGAGGACGAGACCAACAAGCGACGCGACCCACGGGTTCCACTGGTATCCCGCGTCCGGTGCCATCAGCACCACGCTCGTGACGCCGATGACCGCCAGATATGACCCCACAGACAGATCAATGCCTCCGCTCAAAATGACGAACGTCTGCCCCGCCGCCATGAGACCGTTGACACAGCTCTGGCGCAGCACGTTGACGACATTGACAGGCTTGGAAAAAGAGGGAATGGCAATGGTTGCTACTACCACGATCACCAACAGCGCGCCAATAGAGGTGATACGATCCAACCACAGCTTGCGCCGTGCCTGTGCCAGGCGCAATTCAGCTTCCTTGTCCGATTCTGCTGCCTGAAGACTACTCGTTGCCATTTTCGATTGTTCCTCCCATTGCTAATCTGAGAATCTTTTCTTCGGTCGCTTCCTCGCGTGAGAGCTCTCCCATCATTTTCCCCTCACACATGACCAGAATCCGATCGCTCATCCCCAATATTTCCGGCATTTCCGAGGAAATCATGATGATTGCCGCACCGTTCCGGACCAACTCGGTCATGAGCTGGTAAACCTCAACCTTCGCACCTACGTCAATACCACGGGTTGGCTCATCGAAGATCAGAATCCGTGACTGAGAACATAACCATTTTGCGATGACTGTTTTTTGTTGATTACCGCCACTCAGATATTCCACGTACTGGTCGAGACTGGGTGTACGCACGCGCATGCTCCTGACGTAACGGTCCGCAGCTTCACGCTCCACCTTCGGGCGGAGCACGAACGTGTTGGGGAACAACGCACCCATCGCCGCCAACGTGGTGTTTTTCGCCACCGACATTTGCAGAACGAGACCCTGGCCTTTGCGGTCTTCCGGCAGCAGCCCGATCCCGTGGTCGATGGCAATAGTTGGATCGGTAATCAGAACGTGTTCGCCATCGACGAGTATCCTGCCGCGGTCATGGTAATCGGCTCCGAAAACCAGCCGTGCCAGCTCGGTTCGTCCCGATCCAACCAGCCCGGCGATGCCTAGAATTTCCCCCTGTTTGAGCGAAAAGCTGACGTCCTGTACCGCTTTGCCTCGCCCCAGGCCCTCGACGCGGAGCAGTTCCTTTCCCAACGCGACCTGTTCTTTGGGAAACTGATCCGAGAGCGTACGCCCGATCATCATCCGGATCATGTCATCAACGCTCAGATTTTCGATATCCTCTGTGCCCACCAGCTCACCGTCACGCAATACGGTGACGCGATTACCGATGGTTTTCACTTCCTCGAGGCGATGCGAGATATAAATAATGGACACACCTCGCTCTTGCAGGGTTCGAATCGTTTCGAAGAGTTTGTCAATCTCGCGGTCCGACAGGGTTGCGCTCGGCTCATCCATGACGATTATCCTGGCATTGAGCGATAGGGCCTTGGCGATTTCGACCATCTGTTGCTGGGCGACACCGAGGCTTCCGACCGTGACTCGCGGATCAATTGGAGACTGAAGTTCGCGCAGTAACGTCTCCGCATTTTGGTTCATGGTCTTCCAGTCAATGAACCTTCCGCTCATGGGCTGCCGCCCGAGGAAAATGTTCTCGGCGACTGAGAGTGAGGGGATCAGATTGAACTCCTGGTACACGACACTGATACCGCGCGCCTGACCGTCGAGTGGGTTTTCGATGCGAATCCGTTCACCATCCAGGAAAATGTCGCCTGCATCCGGTTTGTATGCCCCACTCAGAATTTTGATCAACGTGGATTTGCCCGCACCGTTCTCGCCCAGCAGAACGTGGACCTCTCCCCTGCGCAACTCGAAATCCACGCCTCTAAGCGCATGGACCCCGGGGAAACGCTTTTCGATCTTGCTCATCCTTAGCACTACTTCGTCGCTAACGTTCATGCCTCCTTCCTTTCGCTCCTACATTGCCCAGATGGGCAGGGATAATGGCCTCAACACTGCCAGAACGTGTTGTCCGCAAATGCAGATGGATAATTGTACTTGGAAATACAATTGTTCAGCCTGCCGTGACCCGCGCAGGCACGGATTCATGCATATCCGTAGGATTGGGTCTGAACAGGCCCAAAATGGCCGCAATGGCAACAAGATAGAGGTGGTAAAGCGTCCTCAGGCACGTGACCAGTGTTTATATATGTTCATTTCTGTACAAAAGTACATGACGATTATACCACACTCTTGCCGCCCCGTCAAGGGGTTTTCGCGCGTAATTCGTCACAATCCCAAAATTGGTGAGGCCGGCGCCGGGCCGTAGCCGGGGTTTTTGGCGACACGTGTAGCGCCTTTGACACGACCGATGCGCTGCAGAGCTCGCCCACTGGAGCAGACTGGGCCAATCTTTGGCGAGCGCATGCGCCAGCCGGAGCGGTGGAATGCGACAGACGGCACGCTGCGCGTAACCGTGGTAGATTGGCACAGTCTTGAACGACACGAAGATCTTCGTGTGAACCTGGCAGATCACGCTGCAAACACGACCTGCCCATTGCTCGCCAGCCCCAAAATTTCCGGATGTACCTGACCGGCGCCGGGCCGTAGCAGATCGACACAGCCCAGTACAACAGACATGCCCTCCAGCGACCTTGTCGCGTCGAAGCGTGGCAATAGTCGCCGAAATTGCTGGATGCCCCCCCGCTGCGGTGCCGACTTGCTAAACAGGACCGATACGGTTATAATTCTACTTGAATACGGTTCAAACGAATCCTGAGAATCCGGCGCGGG